>CAZOMD010000020.1:27313-28376 GCA_964580895.1 uncultured Planctomycetia bacterium
AAGGCCTTATATTTCTTATCACGTACTATCCTCTCCCTGATACCTTCCTTTATCTCTTTAAAGGACGCGACAGGCACAACTATGTCCTCTTCGACGTAAAAAAGATGGTAATCATCGCCTTCCTGAAAAATATGCCGGGCCCCTTGCGGCAAAGCGAACGCCTTGGCCAAAAGTTCTGACGAAACATCCCCGTAATTTAAAGGACCTACGGTTTCTTTCCAGCTTATAAGCGCCGGATCAAGTTTCACAGCGCTCTCCACAACATTTCTATCCTTACTCGAGATTACTTTGAATTTTTTCCGATGGGAAAGGCTCTCATAATAATCTCTTACTTCCTTATCGACAGCGAATATGGTACCCTTTATTTCCTTGTCCTTATGATCCATAAGGTCCCTTATCAGGGTCTGTTCCCAGAAATTCTTTATAGTGTCGATGAACCTCTCTGTCTGATCGAGCTTAAGAGCCTTCGCCTCCTGAATAAGGATACGTTTATCTAAAAGCACGTTTATCTCGTTCTCGAGAGCCTCAGGCGTTACTTTAAATGAGTGGTCTTTTTTAAGGTTCAAAGTAATGGCCTTTCTAATATCTTTGACGCTGATCGGCTCTCCGTTTATAGTGGCCACGGTTCTATTCTCCTCGGATAGTCTCCCGCATCCCGCTGCCAGAGAAATAGCTATCAAGATGGGCCCAACTATCAGCAATTTTTTAATATCCATATTATTTCCTTTCATGATTAATTTGCTCTCTGCTCTTTGGCGTAGTGCTCCCACCTATGAGCAACGAGCAATGAGCTAAGCCTCTCCGCGCTCCTGACTATTAAAACCATTTACCTATTGAACCGGCAAACTGGCCTCAGCCGAAGGCTGATCAGCCTATGGCTGAAAACCGGCCAACTGGCGAACCCTGCCTACCGGCAGGCAGGCGGTTAATTGGCCAACCAACCGGCAACCGGTTGCTTCGAGTTTACACCGCAAATCTTCCCCATGCAAGTACAGCTAACCTCTTGCCCACACCGGGAGTGGCCAAATGGTAGTATTTAAAGAAGTTGGCCACTCCCGGTGTG
>CAZOMD010000021.1:0-27354 GCA_964580895.1 uncultured Planctomycetia bacterium
ATTCAATACCGCAAGATATAAGATGTTTTTTTATCTCGGATATGTCCGCCGGTTTGATTTTAGTATAAGTTCTTCCGCTTTTTAAAAATTCCATATTACCTTCATCCCCGTTTTTAGTAATATCTTTACCGGTAGCAATAAAATTGTAATGTACAATAGAAGAAATAGCCACGGCGTCGGCGCCACCGTATTTGATAACATTGCTTATGTGTTCCAATTTACCGGCTCCTCCGTGCGCCACGACCGGTATGGACACCCCATCGGAAACCGACCGGATAAGTCCCTCGTCGAACCCCAGACCTGTTCCTTCCCTGTCTATGGAAGTTACTACTATCTCTCCGGCGCCAAGCTGTTCAACTTCTTTAGCCCATTTAAACACGTCAACCCCCGTGTAATCGCGGCCATTGTCCGTGTAAGCCAGATATCTGCCATCGGTTTGACGTATCGCTTCGATCGCAACAACTATCGTGGATGAACCGAACTTTTTTGAAGCTTCTCTGATTATTTCGGGATTCTTTATCGCCGCTGTATTCATGCACACTTTATCCGCCCCGGCTCTTAACACTGTTTTTATATCCCTTATCGTCCGTATCCCTCCTCCAACCGCGAGGGGAATAAATATTTCTTTAGCGGTCCTCGCGATGATATCCTCAAGACTGTTACGCCCGTACAGGCTCGCCACAACATCCATATACATAAGTTCATCCGCGCCTGATTCATAGTAATATTTCGCGAACTCTTCAGGCTTTCCAAGGACCCTTAGCCCTTCCAGGTGAATACCTTTAACCAGATTCGGACCCTTAATATCCATTCTCGGGATTATTCGCACTGTCATAGACTTCCTGCCTTTGTTCCTACGAAGGCATCTGCACTTTCCCCAAATCAAAAAATGACTTTTTCGACTTCAGCCCTTTCGTTCTTTCCAGCGCCTGGACTATGCCCTTCGACGCGTTCCCCCCATCATAGGGATTTTTTACCTTTTTACAGCGCTTTTGGAAATCCTCCGAAAAAGCTTTCTTTATAGCCGCGGATATCGACGCCTTATTCTGACCACAGTCAATGATCGATCCCGCTTTGATCCGGCCTTTTTGCCTGTCACCGATATTCACGGTCGGGATCCCAAAAGATGGTACTTCGATAATCCCGCTTGAGGAATTGCCTACAGCTACCGTCATAAATCTAAGCGCGCTCAGGTACAATGTCCTCCCCATCGAGGCAAAAACGGCACAACGTCCGCCGCTAGATGAAAC
The DNA here is from genome assembly GCA_964580895.1 of uncultured Planctomycetia bacterium. Taxonomy (GTDB): domain Bacteria; phylum Omnitrophota; class Gorgyraeia; order Tantalellales; family Tantalellaceae; genus CAZOMD01. The sequence continues at coordinate 1,251 of CAZOMD010000021.1, forward strand.
ATATTTATCCATCAGTTGAGCGATCGTTTTAGAATACATGTCGGGATTGGGTTTAGTAAATATCACCTTTACATCACCCCACTCGTCAATGACGCTTAAAAGGTCCTTGAACTGCGCTTCCGAGGAAAATTTCCGTTCCGCCGTTAAAGGATTAAATGTAACTATAATATTTTTTTCTCCCAGCCGGAATTTTATCTTTTTCTCAAGTTCTTCCTTCTCCAACAGAACGGTGTTTTTTATATTATCAAGAGCCAAAGCGCCTACGTTAAAAACCCTTGAGGGCTCTTCACCCATCTGTATGACCCTTTTCCTGTAGATCTCGGTCGAGACAAAATGCAGGTGGGCCATTTTCGTTATGGCATGCCTCAAACTGTCATCCAATGACCCCTCTGTCAACTCTCCTCCATGGATGTGAGCGATCGGTATTTTTAAAAAGAGGCACGCTAAAGCCGCGGAAAATGTTTCAAACCTATCGCCTAAAAGAAGGACTATATCCGGTTTTAAGCGCCCCAGGGCCCTACTAATCCCCACCGCGCCAAGGCTCACGGCTTTGACAACAGCTTGTTCCGTCGCCTCCTCGAACGGTATTTTAACCTTCTCACTTATTTTGAAACCATCTTCCTCTATCTCGGTATAAGTAAGACCATATTCTTTTAATAGATGCCCCCCCGTAGCAATTATCTGAAGCCCAAATTTGCCGCTATTGCTTTTCAACTCGGACGCCAGAGGGTAGAAAAGCCCCCATTCCGCCCTGCTCCCCGTAATAATGCACGTTTTCAATTTGCTCATAATTCTATGGTTTCTTCTTTTTTAAAATCCCTTTTGGCCGGGCTTCCCAGGACCTTATCCCATTCCATCGGGCTTATCCCCGAAGCGGGGCGTTTCACCGCGAGGTTCTTCTCGGTAAATATCTCGCCTCTTTTTATGGCGCGCGCCGCCACTATGCTTTTACGAACAACACCTTTATTTTTCCTTTCCGAGAAAGACGGCCTTTTTATCCCGTCTCCCAAGGCTTTCTCGATCTTACGTACGGCTTCTATCATTTTTTTAAGTTCATCCGGTTCCAGAGACGCCTCATGGTCGGGGCCTTTCATCTTACGGGACAGCGTAAAATGTTTTTCGATGACTTCGGCGCCGAGAGCCGCGGCCGCTATAGGGACTTCTATCCCCAGCGTATGATCTGAATACCCTATCCTCACGCCATACGTTTCTTTTATCGAAAGCATGGCTTTCAGGTTAACATCCTCAAGCGGCGTCGGGTACTCGGTATTGCAATGAAGCACGGTTATCTTGTCCTTTCCGGTACCGGAAGCGACGATAATGTCGACCGCTTTCCCTATCTCTTCAAGGTCAGCCATACCGCTCGAGAGTATCACCTCTTTATTCAGGCCGCCTATCCTCCTCAGATAAGGAAGATTGGTTATCTCCCCTGAAGGTATCTTGAAAACATCCAGCCCCAGTCTAACCAGCATGGAAACACTTCTGAGATCAAAGGGTGTGGACAGGAACCTTATCCCCTTCCTCGCGCAATATCCTAAAAGTTCTTTATGGGCGGCTTCGTCCAGTTCAAGTTTTTTAAGCATCTCCAGCTGCGACTGTCCTTCTCCTTCGCGTCTCGTCTGATACTCGGCTTTGGGAGAAGCGGCGCAGGCGATATCCTCCGCGTGAAAAGTCTGAAATTTCACGGCATCGGCTCCGGCTTCCGCGGCGGCGTCTATCATCTTTTTCGCCGTCTCAAGACTGCCGTTATGATTGACACCGGCTTCGGCGATAATAAAAACTCTTTTATGCATCCTTTTCTCCCACACCTTTTGAGTGTTGCATCGGAGCGATATAAGTGTTCCCGCGATTATCGGTATAGACAAGACTGCCGGCTTTGACCAATTTCTCATTACGTGACCCAAAACACTTTTTGATGCAACTTTCATTTATTGCGGCATACTGCGTAACTTTCACGCCGGTTCCCACGTGTATCTCTTTTTCAACCTTTACACCACCGCTTAAAACGACTCCCGGGGCAATATGCGCGAAATCGCCGATCACACAGTCGTGGTCAACCGACGCGGAAGTATTGATGATCACATTCTTACCTATCCTGGTCCCCGGATTTATCGTGGCGGAAGCGGCTATAAAAGTACCTTCCTCGATCTCGACATCCCCCGCGACGACCGCCCTCGGATGTTCGATAACAGGAAATTCAAAACCTATTTTCTTTATCTTTTCGTAAAGTTTTTTCCTCGCCGAACAATCTCCGACGGAACCCATACTTATAAAAGCGTTCTTCACCCCCTGCTTCTTTATCTTACGCAATAACTCGTCGCCCCCAAGCACGGGAACGCCTAACACGTTCGATCCAGCAGGAAGTTTCGGGTCGAGAATGCCGATTATCTTATAATTCTCGTCCAGTATTATCGCGTCGATAACGACCTTACAATGCCCTCCGCCTCCGACCAAAACTATTTTTTCCATATTCTCACCAGCCTTTAACGCAATATTCCTTTTAATTTTTCGCACACAAGACTCGCGTCCTCCAAAGAATTCAGGGTGGAACTTGGCAGGCAAATACCCCTCTCATATATGTCGAACGAGTGTTTTAACCCGCCTTTCCGGGATTTCGCGTAAGGAGGAAAACTGACTATGGGCATGAATATTCTCCGCGTGGGAATATTTTCCTCTTTAAGTTTGGCCTGTAAACCGGTTATATCGATGTCCTTTTCGATCTTAACGGAAGTAAACCACCAGGAACTTGCGCTAAAAGCGTATTCTTTTTGGAAAGACACTTTTTTGCACCCTAAAAGTCCTTCTTCATACCTTTGGTGCAAAAGCCGTTTTTTTTCCAAAAGCCCCTCAAGTCTTTCCATCTGGGCCAATCCCAACGAAGCCTCTATATTAGTCATCCTGTAGTTAAACCCTATTTCGGGATGAAAATATCCTTTTGTCATATCGCGCGCCTGATTTACGAGAAATTTGATATGCTCCACGCGAGAGGTATCCCTTCCCGCTATCATCCCTCCCCCGCCGGTAGTGATAGTCTTATTCCCGTTAAAGCTGAAACATCCTATGTCTCCCAGGGTCCCGGTTATTTTGCCGTTTACCGTCGCGCCAAGGCTTTCCGTGGCGTCTTCGATTATGGCTATCCCATATTTATCCGTTATCCTCTTTATGTTCTCCATATCACAGGGATTACCGTAGAGATGCACCGGGATAACGGCTTTTGTCCTTGCGGTAATATTTTTCTCGATTTCAATAGGATCTATAGTCCAAGTATCGGGATCAACATCAACAAAAACAGGCTCCGCCCCGACATAAACGACGGGGTTTACCGTGGCTATGAAAGTAAGTGCCGGGACTATCACTTCATCTCCCGGGCCTATCCCAAGCTCATGGAGGGCGATATGCAGTGCCGCCGTCCCGCTTTGCGTAGATACCGCCCTTCCCACTCCGATATATTTCGCGAACTTATCCTCGAACTCGGTAACATAAGGCCCGAATGTCGAAATAAAACCGCTGTCTATGGCGCTAGCCAAAAAACGTTTCTCGATCTCACCTACATTAGGCGCGTCAAGTTCCAAGCTATTCTCCTATCTTTTGATGTTAGGCGTGGTATTATAGTATTTCTCGTCCCGCGGATCGTCGATAAGCCCCATTTCAAGCATGTTCACGACTTCCTTTATGCCGTCCTCAATGGTATAAGTCCGGTTAATACCAAACTTTCTTTTAAGTTTCCCAAAATCGACCTGATAATCCCTCCTGTCGGCGCCCTTATCGACTGTTTCTATCTTAAGAGCGGGAATAAACCTTTTAACAGCTTCGGCTATCTCTATCTTCTTGTAATTCCCGCCTTCAAACCCAACGTTGAAAACATCATTTTTTACCTTATCGAAATTACCGGCCATATTCACTACGACGTTCGCCACGTCAAACACGTGAATATACGGCCTGAACGTGTACGGGAGAAATATCTCAAGACGTTTTTTGAGATACGCTTCCAGGGTAAAATCATTGACGGTGAGATCGAACCGCATCCTCGGCGAGGCCCCATACACCGTGGAAAGCCTGCATATACACCAATCCAGGCCTTTAGTCTTGTCCATAAGATATCGTTCCACGTTGACCTTTGTTTCAGCGTATAGGGAAAGAGGCTTAAGAGCCGAATCCTCCGTAGCCAAGCCATCGTTTATGCCGTAATTGGAACAAGTTGAAAAAAAGATAAATCCCTTTACACCGGCTTTCCCTGCCTTATTTATAAGGTTTATCGCGGCATCCTGATTTATGGACCTTGTAAGTTCCGGAAATTTCTTGCTGGCGGGATCGCCCACTACCGCCGCCGTGTGAATCACTATGTCAATATCAGCCAAGGTTTTATCAACAACATCCGGATCAGAAATATCGCCTTTTATGAACTCATAATTAGGGTTGGAGATGTGATTCAGCGGGATATTACTGTTGAACCACAATATGTCGACGGCTCTTACCTTGTGCCCCGCCTGAAGGGCCACACTGCTTATTATGTTTCCAATGTAACCGGCGCCGCCGGTGATCAAAATCTTGGCCATGTCAACCTTTCATGTTGGACTTACGCCCTACTCTTCGTCTATCCCCTCATGAAGCCAGTGTCTTCCCTTGTTATATATCTTGCCGACTTTGTCCTCCAATACCGGTGACACTACCCTGAGAAGCTCTTTGCCCAAAACTCGATACTGCTTCCCAACCTTAGCTGTCTGTATTATGCCTTTTTTGATCAGCCGCATAGTGGTACTAGGGCTCACTTTTAGCAATTTTTGGACTTCCCGGGTCGTATATACCTCGTTAGCTCGTATCTCCATTACCCCTCCCTTAGTTTTTGTAGCATAATGAATTAGTTTTACGAATTATTTTAACAGCTTATGGCATAATGTCAATGATTTTCTCTAGCTATCTCTAAATATCTATACATATCATTAACAGTCATTAGTAGTCTTTATATGTCAAATTGTTAAGAGTATAGACATGCTGCTTAATTGTCTTGCTTATCTCAGTTTTTTTTGATACATTAAAGCTTACAAAAATGAAAACTATCATATATTTAGCTGATTTATCCCACAATTATGCCTCGAAAGGCACTTTTACTTTTCCGATAAACATAGGATATATCGCATCTTACGCAAAAAAGATCTACGGGGACCGAGTTGAAATACAACTGTTCAAGTTCCCCCATAAACTGATATCTGCCGTAAAAACGCGAAAACCGCATATTGTCGGCCTCAGCAATTACACCTGGAACCTTGATATAAACTCTAAAATATCATTCTGGCTTAAATCCATATCTCCGGACATAATCACGGTATTGGGCGGCCCGGATTATCCGGCTTCCAAAGAAGAACATCTTTCTTACCTGCTCGCCCGTCCACATACCGACTTTTACGTCAATTATCAGGGCGAACTAGGCTTTGCCAACATAATTGAAAGATTCTTGTCGACTGGTTCTATAAAGAATATGAAAACTTCGGCTCTACAGAACTGCTCTTTTCTTTCATCCGGAAAAGACACGGTTATTTCCGCCGGCTCTTACAAGTTCATAGAAGACCTGGATACGATACCCTCCCCCTACCTCGAAGGCCTCTTGGACGATTTTTTCGGACAGGGGTTGAACCCGCTTATCGAGACCAATAGAGGCTGTCCCTACTGTTGCACATACTGCGCATGGGGACAATCCGCAAGCAAGAAGGTATTAAAATTCTCTCTTGCGAGGATAAAAGCAGAAATAGAATATATAGCTCAAAAGTCCGTCGGGACGGATATGCTGATGCTGGCCGACGCTAATTTCGGCCTTTTTGAGCGGGATGTCGAGATCGCCGGATTCATCCGTCGATCAAAAGAACAATACGGATACCCCGGCAACATATTCGTGGCATGGGCAAAAGGCAGTCCTAAGCGGCTGATAAAAATGATCGGTATATTGGGCGATATCTTCGGCACGACAAGCACTTTGGGGTCGTTCCAAACCTTGGATAGGGATGTTATGAAAAATATAAAACGGACTAATTTGAGTCTCGGCGATTTTAAAAAGCTTCAGGATTATTTCAAAGAAAGGAATATAAGCACTTCTTCCGAACTCATCCTGGGCCTCCCCGGAGAGACCAAAGCCTCTCATCTAAAAGGCCTTAGGGACATGTTTAATTTTAACGCTTCCGGTATCTTTTGCTATAATCTCCGGATGATCGGGGGGAGCGAACTTAATACGCTCGAGAATAGGAAAAAATACGGGATAAAGACAAAATTCAGGTTGGTTGACGGAGGATTCGGCAAATACAGCGATATCCTTTCCATCGAACACGAGGAGATGGTCTTGGGCACCGGCACCATGACGATGGACGACATCCTTTATTTTAGGCCGATCCATTTTCTGGTGCAATTCCTCTGGAACTACAAATACTACGAGGAACTTCTCGCCTTTTTGAAGATCTCGGACATAAACCCCATCGATTTCATCCTAGTCCTTATGAATGATCGCGCGAGCGCCCCGCCAAGCGTAAAAGAGCTCCTTGACGATTTTATGAAAGATACATATACCGAATGGTTTGACACAAAAGAAGACCTTTTCGGATACTATTCCATACCGGAAAATTTTGAAAAGATCAGTAAAGGCATGTTCGGTAAGTTGAATTTCAAGTACACCTACAGGATACTCCTTGAGTGCAAGACGGACTTTGACGAATATCTTCTGAAAACGGCGTTAACGCTCTTTCGTAATCTCGGCAAGACCGGAAAAGAACACGAAGCCCAGCTTAAAGAAATTTTAAAATATATAAAGACAAGCTACATTGATTTCTCTAAGGGGCTGGAGACGGCCGAGGGAACAAGCGTGCTTTTCGAATACGACATACTAAAATGGAAAAAGGACGCCTATAGGAAAGCTCTTTCCGGCTATTCCACCGGCGGAACAAAATATGTTTTTTCTCTCCCTGAGGCTCAAAAAACCAAATTGCGAAAACTTTACACCCAGTATAAAGGCGCCGACGCCAATCAAACCTTAAGAAAAATGGCGGAATATATGAACGAACGCGACCTCTTCTACAAAGTCGATTATTCCTAGAAGCTATCTTAAAACAATCTGTTTTAGCGCCGTCTGACCACAAAGAGAATCAGCTTATCCGCTCATATAGATATTCGTAATACAGGTTCTTCGCGTCGCCGTCATATCTGTTACTAATATTCTGGAGGCTCTCGGGGATGCGGTATATCATTTTGAAAACATCTTTTTGGGGGGTAAATTCCGACTCGTTAAGGCTTACCTGACGGTTGATCCTGCCATCGGCTGTTTCATATTCCCTTTTTTGGGCAAACTCGCAGTTCGCGTGCAGAAAATATCTTCTGCTTATCCTCTGGATCTGCCTCAGGTATTCCTTTATCGTCCGCGGTTCCATCTCGGTTAAACTATGAGAGTTAAATATAAGATCGCAAGACCGTCCGGAGAGATCGCGTATCGCGTAGTTAGGCATGACGATGATATCGTACTCATCGACCGATACCTCCGACAGATCGCGTTCTCCATAAAAAAGAAATTTCTTATCCGGAAAAACGTTCATGAGAAAATAAGACGCTATCATGGCGACTTCAGGAATATCGAAATCGAGATAAGTAGCTTTTAAGGAATGCTCCCGAAAAAAATGGTACGGGACCCCGCCGTATCCGCCGCCGATCTCGGCGAATACTGGAACGCTTTCTGAAGGCAAAAGCGCTCTCACCCTGGCCGCGTAATAAGACAATCTAAAAGAAGCCTTAAGGTACAGGTTCCCATCCTTGAGCACTCCCGGCAGATTGCCTATCTCTTTAGCGTAAGGCTCGGGGTTAGGCCCTACATCGGTTAATTCCTTCCATTTGTGGTAAAGCATATTATACGCGTTCAACGTGGTTACCTTTTCAATTATGGTCCTGGGAATACCTCCGGAAAGAGATAATCCTTTACTGATGCTATTGATGCCGAAATTGTTCAATATATCTTTTAACCCGGACAGATCACCGCTATTGACCGCTTCGGTCATCTTGCCGTGACACTTATTCAATATCGGGAGCCATATCCCGGAGATCTGATATTCCGGGGGCTGTTCCTTTTGGTCCCGCTTAGACCGGGAATACGCCGCTATCAGCCTTTTAATACCCTCGTCATTGATCGCGTTACCCCGTTCAAGCGGACCCTCTTTTAGCCCGGCATTCAGCTCTTTTAAACTATATTTCTGGATGTGTTTTCTTTTTATATCCAAAAAGCCTTTTATAGCGTAAAAAGAAGTCCTGATAAAAACCGAAATAGGATTCCTGTAAAAAACATATTCTTTCAGCTTCCCGTTCCGTGTGTATTCCACTATTTTACCGCTTTTTATCAGATCAAAAATTTTTCTCATGTCAGTCGCTATCCTATGGTTAACATACCGCCGCTAAAGCCATGACTAGTTGTGTTTCGGCTGCGTCAAGGGGTTCGTGATATATTGAAGCTTACGTTTACTCCCGAGAACCGCTTTCAGATATTTGGGGTTAAAAATAAAATCCATGAACAAGAACCATCTTCTTATATAATCCGGGGTAAGTTTAAAATGGAGATACCTGGGATGCGGGAATATGCCATAAAGCTCGTCCACCAATTCCTTAAGGTTCCTATTATGTTCGGCGAACTTATATTTATCCTCCAACAGCGCGTAGGCCTCATTGGACGGGAAACCCATAAGCATCCTGTAATCCTCCCGGTCAAGCTTCCTGTCCAGAAAACCTCCGGGATAAGGGACCGTCACGTTCCAGATAACAACGTTGCAGTTCAGGTCTTTCATAAGCTTCACCGAAAGCGCGACATCCTCCTCGGTCTCTCCGGGTAGATTCACCATCATGTTAGCGAAGACCCTCACCCCGTATTTTTTGCATATACCTATCGCTTTTCTGACCTGTTCAACGGTAACATCTTTCCTTATGGCCTTGAGCATCTTTTCACTCCCGGACTCTATCCCGAAATCTATCTGAAGGCACCCGGTATCGGCCATTTTTTTCACGACCTCATCCGTGATAAGGTCCGCCCGCGTCTGGCAGCCGAACACGATGTTAAGCCCGCGCGCTTTGATCTCATCACAGATAGCGATGGCCCTCTTGCTGTTAAAAGTGAAAGATTCGTCGTAAAAATACACCGCGTCTATCTTATATTTTTCGACCAGATATTCTATCTCGTCTACCACGTTCTTAGGGCTTCTCTGGCGCACCGTTTTCCCAAAAATATCATGAGCCACGCAATAATTACATCTAAAAGGACACCCTCTCGAGGAAAATATCCAAAAAAGCGAAAGCGGGATAGGGCGGGCTCCCCATGATGTAGGCCGCGTATACTGTTCCATGTCGACCTTATCATACGCCGGGAAAGGCAGTGTATCCATGTTCTTGATAAGTTCCCTGGACGGGCTTCTTTCGACGTTATCGGCATTAAACCATCCTAAGCCGGGTATCCCGCGGATCTCCGAGACAGGCTTTCCGGCCCTCAGGGCCTTGACAAGCTCCGGGAAGGTTATCTCGCCCTCCCCGATGACAAAATAATCTATATGCTCTTTCGCGGCCTTAAAATGTTCCGGGTGCGTCGTGGGTTGCGCCCCGCCAAGCACGATGATAGAATCCGGTTTTATCTCTTTTATAAGCCGGCACATATTTTCCACTATCTCGATTTCGGTAACAAGACACGTTATGCCTATAATATCCGAGTCTGAGCCTTTGACCCGCCGGATGATCTTATCGAGGATATCGTCTAAAGAGCCCTTCCCTTTTATGTCGATGATACTATTCTCGATGCTGGCGTTCGACAAGCTCGCCGAAACGTACATGAGCCCCAAAGGGGGGCGCGGTGTGGTCGCTCTTGACGGAGGTTGAACAAGCAACACTTCTTTAACGCGAGGCATCATGCTATCCCTGTTATGTAACGGGTTTTTATCGGACGAACGGATCGTATCAATATTCCACGTCCATTTTGGCCGTCATGACGTTAAGACCCGTCAGACCGTCGACCTTCGAAAGGTCTTTGACGAAGTTATCAAGTTCCCGGTCCTTTTTAAGGCGTACGTTATATGTATATTCCACGTTAGAATCGCTTATGACGTTCATGCTTACAAGATGGATATACGCCACGTATTTATCCAGTATATCCTGATAAGCGTCGTCGGTCTGCCTGGCCGGATCAAATATAAACCTTATTATGTATTCGTATTTTCGTATAGAACCGAAATTTGTTTTTGTCAGGAACGTGTCCACGATTATGAAAGCCGCTGTGGATATGACCGCGACGGTATGGGCGCTTATCCCGGTCGCCATTCCTACCGCGAGAGCGAAAAACACATACGTTGTATCCTTCGTATCCTTAACGACCGTCCTGAACCTTATTATCGACATAGCCCCGACAAGCCCAAAAGCCCTCGCGAGGTTATTGCCGATGACCATAATAACACACGAAGTCGTAACGCTCAGCAATATGAACGAAAGAACAAGCGATTGCGAATAGGAAAGCCCTTTGTGGTTCAACTTATAACACACCCCCACGAGCATGCTAAGCAGAAACGCCGCGGCAAGATTAATAAGTATGACCATCGGGGTAAGAGCGACCCCGGAATTGATCACATTCTGTATATTATCGACCATCGTGATTCCCCTTCCGTTATTTTTACAACAAAATACCTTCTACCGCGTTACAATATTTGGAGATAGGCTCCCTGAAAAGCTGGTATTTCCTTATGATCGCGTAAAGCCAGTAAGGAAGCGTCCCGTTATATTTTATCTCCAGGACAGATTTTCCGTGGAACATACGATATGGATTCCCGACGGCATGCCCGTCAATGCTCCCCAAAGACTTTTTAGCGCAGATATTGTCGTCAAAAGTAACGCGCAGTTTGGGATAGTTCGCGGCCGCGAGAGCCGTTCGCCTATAATTCACCCATACTTTATTCTCCAGCCTGCCTTTCATCTTCTCGAAAAGGAACTCCTCTAATATTTCCTTTTCCTGAGGCGCCGCGTCCTCGCAGTATTTTAATATAGCGGGCACGTTATTTCTAAGGATATCCGAAAGGCCGGAATACGGGACCTTCACCCTGTCTTTGATTATAGTCATATTCCTTTTACGTTTTATTTCGATAAAAAAATGATCTTTCTCGGACGGAGACGAAGTATAGAATCTGAACCGGAGTTTTTTACGGAACATGAGGCCGTCTATCTTTTCCCGGTAGAACCTTAGGTCATGCGAATCAAGATACAGGTTAAGCACCTCGTAATACGCGTTCCCCGTGTTATACGGCAGATCGAACCGCATATGTATAAGGATATCCCTTAGGAGCGCCTCCCGCAAAGTCTGGTCGACAAGATATTTGAACTCAAATCTGTGAAAATGGAATTTTTCCGACATTAAAACGCACCTAAACGAAGTTTTTGTCTGTCCGTATCGGGGAAATATTCCTTAACTATCCCCTCGTCAACCGGCATGCCTTCCAACGCTTTTTCATCCGGCATCGCCCCGGTCCAGACACTTTTATCCTTATCCTGTAACGCCGGATCCGAAATAAAAGTATACCGCGCCTCTACGCTGTTCTTTTCCGAAATATCCAGATCCCTGTCATTGCGAAGAATGGAATTATATATCTTTGCTTTACCTGGCGCTGCCCACCAGGGTTTTTTCCTGTAGGACGCGATGCCTGTCTTATTTCCGGTAAGTTCACAATTTATTATTATAGCCTCGGCTGAATCTTTAAGGGCTATCCCGATATTGCACCCGGTGATCCTACTATTGAATATTACGGGCTTGGACGCCTCCCCGCAGCTTATCCCTTTGTCCCCGGAAGCGGATATGGCGCAATTCACGATCACGGGATTTGCCGTGCCCAGATCTATACCGTCATTGCCGTTCCCCTCAAAAACACAATCTTCCACAAGCCCGTCTCTTACAAAATCATAGTCAAGCCCGTCAAATTTATTATTTTTAAAAATACACCGCTTGACCTGACCGATGTCATTTTTTATGTTGGCGGCGTCATCCCCCTTATTGTCTTCGAAATAACAATCTTCGAGCGTGATATCCGCGTTATGCGCGGCAAGCGCCCCGGTGAAATACATGCCGTTTATGAACGCTTCACTTCCACCCATCACCCTGACATTCGAGAACACGCTGCCATCCGCCTTTTCATTTACAACGGCAAACACGCCCCAGGATTGGCTTTTATCCAGCGGCTCAAGAATTATAGGGGAAGACTTTTCGCCCCGGGCCGTTATCCTCCCATAGGAAACGAACGACGCGCCTGGCGCGAATTTTAATACCGCTCCGGGCTTTATAGTAATGGATATACCCGGCGGCACAACGACCGTCCCGGTTATGACATTCTCGCCGCTCTCGATGGCGAGTGTGCCGTCTATTCCCGGTTTCACAAAAGGATATTTAATCAAGAACTCTTCCGTCGTTAGGAACGTATCGTCAAGATAATCATAAGGCTTTGTATCGACATACTTCACTACCGTCTTGGCCTCGCCTCCGGTAACGGCGTTTAAGACATCCGGAACGACTTCCGGATAACCCGTAAGCGGGGCGTTATACGCCGAGGAAACTATAATGAACCTGAACGATCCTCCTTGCGGCTTTAGAACCCCGTCCACGACTTCTCTCGACGGGAACAGTATTTTGTCCAGTGCCCCGGTTTCGTATGTGCCCGGCCCGGTCTGGCGGGCCGTTTTGATCAAAGTGTCATTCCCGCTCAAACACCCGTCATTATCAGTATCGGCATAAAGCGAGAAAACACATCCCTCGGTCCCGGTAACGACCTTAACGTTGGTAAGTTTTACCGGACTGAACCCGCCTGTTTTTATTTCCAAAAGAGCCGTAAATATGTTTTGCCCCTCTGCCCCCTTGAATAGTACCGCCGCGTGCGCCCAGCTTTCCGACAGTTTTTTCGCGAGATGGGCGTAGTAACCGGCGATATCTTTACGTATACTTCTCATAACGTAGATAAAACGTATATTCGAGATGTCTTTCTTGGGATCAGCCAGTATCGGCCCTTTTATTTCTTTATATGTTTTGTCGAAATATTCCAAATCTTGCTTAAGGTTTTCGGGATCGCTTACATATCCCCAGAGTATCTGGTTGCGGCGTAAAAGATATTCCGGTTTTTTTAACAGCCTTGTGATAAGATCGTTATACGCCTTGTCCACGTCCTCCACAAAAACAGGGTGGGAACAATCCCATACGAGCGGTTCGAACCTGCCCGTTACCGGATCAAAAACAAACCTTACGTTATGTCTATTGTCCTGGTGGTAATCGAAATAAAGCGCGGAATTGGCGTTCCACGCGAGCATCTTCTCCACATCGACCAATTGGTTTACAAGACCATAGAACCTTTCATCGTCCGGGTCGTTCAAGATATCCAGAAGCTTATAAACATTAGCGTAATTTTCAAAACCTGATACTTTTTCCGACCTCACCTTGCTCCAATAACCCAGGTCCTTGAATATATTGTCCTTCAGAGCGCTGTCTTCGCCGTCGTATATATCCGAGTTTTCCGCACGGAGATGATGCGCAGGTCGTGTTGACCCAGTAAGAAGAGCGGCGTTACATAGCGAAAACTTGTTACATCCGGAATGAATTTAACCTCATTGGGAACGGCCAGGGCTGAGTCGACCAGGTATTTGCCTAGAGAGATGATGCGCCAGGAATTCCTTTCCGAACTGTTCCACCTGGAAATATACCCCCTGATTCTGGCCGTTTATTTTCAGGATGACGAACTTGCTATCGGGAGTGAGAACCCCTAATTTTCTGGCCGTAAAATACGCCAAATGCTCCTTGACATAATCCCTGTCGGACGGGATCACCAGGTTCAAGACCCTTTGACCGTTAAAATAATTCTCTTTCTTGAACTTGATCTTCCAGGATTTTTTTTCACCCATCCAGTGGTTAGGCAAAAGGCCCCGCAATTTTATCTTTACATTGTACGTTATCCCGTTATTGAGGAACCTGGCCTTAAAGTACGGAAAATCAAAATCTCTGTCCTTAAGCTTTTTCTCCCTCAGGGCCAGGATATTCTCATAGTCCTTAGGGTCTATATAAACTTCGTAGATAGGCATATCGCTTTGCACTAAAACAAAAAAGATATAAGAAACGTCAACTTTCCGGAGTATCGGCTCCAGATATTTAACCCGCAAAACCCTGCTCGCTTCATCCCCTAAAGCGCCTGAAAAAAGCAGGTTCGCCGCGAAGACGATAAGAACGGTCGTAACGACAATATTCAAAACACCCAAAAAATACGTTAAACTTCTGGTTTTCATAGTATGCTCCGCGCATTCAGCCTGTAAGCGAGAATAATTCTAGATATTATAACATCCATGTTTTTAAACCGAAAGGGAAAATCATTTCGCGCGTATCGGCGCCACCGAAATACCGCCATCCGACAAAATATACCGATATACCGATATCTCCCCGTCCTCTTTCAAGTCAATAAGCAAAAAATCCGCCGGTTTCTCTCTAACATCGAAAGGCCAGCCCGTAAGGTAGTGCGGTATGCCCTCTATGCGCCTTACGAAAGATGAGCTCTTCAAGCCACCGTCACCGGAGAAAACAGCTTTTACGCGGCCCCGCTTAAAAACCGGGATAATATCATCATGCCATTCACGCTCTAACCGCCGGGCATTATCGTAAGGCCTATTGGCGTACGGCGCTTTACCGAGCCAAAGAGCGTGATGTAAAAAAACAAGCGCCGTCTTATAACTCTCTCCGGAGAGAGCATCCTTAAGAAAATCTATCTCGTCCCCGTACAGGCCGCATTCCCCCGGGCCCGAATTACTGTTGAGATATACCAGCCGGATATCGCCTATATCCTCATATGAATGCGGCTTGTCGAAAAGACCGGCAAAAAGATCTTCGTATCCCGTCCCCTTTTCCCCCTCAGGAACCGTCAGGTCGTGATTACCTAAAATAAAACGCGCCCCCGGGCCGATCTTCCCGGCGACATTTTCCTTCACAAATTCAAGGCTTCGCTTGTCAGCCATACGCACACTATCCCCGCATATGACCACCCTGGCCGGAGCGATCTTGGCCAAATATCCCGTAAAAAAACCCATTGTCGGGCCCTCTTTGTTATACCCGCTCAGCGGGTACATATGCGCGGTAACAGCGATCTTCGTCCCGGAAAGATCGGGTTCATCGAAACGCAAATCTCTCCCCCGGAAATCGTAAACGAATATAGAATAGCCTATTTTCGCGACGGGTTCATACTCTTCGGACCATTCTACTGTCCCAAGACTATGCGCGCTTATAGCGTATACTTTAGCCCTTGGGAAAACCGTCTCTTCCGGAGAGATCTTTTCGTGCTTTATGCCATAATAAGAGGGGTCGGCGCTCCCGTGGTAAACTAATACAACGTTCTCGACCCCCTTCTCTTTCAAAAAAGCCGCAAGCGCCGGAAGGTCCTGTCCCCAATCTATGTTAGAACCCCTAAGGTATTTATAACCATTCCGCGGGCCACCTATGGACTCGTTAAAATAACTTAGATAATCCGGCCATGTCACAAAAGACGTCATCCCAAACCACGCGAGAAAAACGCAGACAGCTACCCGGGGCAGCGCCAGGCTTCGCCCGATAAGCGCCGCCGCGCCTGTCGCCGCGATGACGAACATGAGAGGATACACCGGAAGAACATATCTTAACCCAAGTTGAAGGTTCCCCATAGAAGCAAGCGTAACAAACGAAGAGATCATCAGCAGAAGATACAGCTTAAACCCCTGTTCTTTGTCTTTAAAAACCGTACAAAATATCCCTGTCAAAAAGAACAAAATAGCCGGGATCGGGGTCTTTATCAAGAACGCGGCGACATAATAGAAAGGATGCCCTCCTTCTCTGGCCATACCGAGAAAATAAGTGCCGGTCCCTTCGGCGCCATGTTTTAGGACGCCCATTACACCTAAAATATACGAACTAAGCGGGATGGGAAATGTATAAAGAAAATTCCTTACGCCCTCCTTTATTTGTTCGTTAAGCCCCGGGATATATCGGTTAAAAAAAGAATCCAGGACGAGTTCCTTTTCTCCCGGCCTTAGGACATTTCCAAAAAAAGGTTTGAACTCAAAAAGATATCCGGCCCATAGGACCGCTGTCGCAACGATCAAGAGAAAAATAAATCTCAGGAATAATTTCCCCGAACCGGCCCTCTTTTTGACGAAATTATCGATTATTTCGGAGGCTATAAGAATTGAAAATACGGGAATAAGCGTAAGTGACGAATATTTTGATAAAAGCGCGAAACCTAAAAAAACACCGGCAAGAACAGCTGTCTTACTGTTTTTTTCGCGCAAAAAATCCCAGAACAAGAAAACCGAGCACATAAAGAAAACTGTCACCGCGATATCCGTTGTGGCGATCTGGCTGTTCGCGATGATATTCGGGCACAAAAAATAAAAAAAAGACGCTAAAAGCGCCGTAAGCCCGCTCATTTCTTTTCTCACCCAGAAAAACAGGAAAAGACCTCCAAAAGCCCCCAAAAATATCATTGTCATTCGGGCGGCGAGGAGCATTTTACCGGCAATATCTCTATTCAAAACATAGAAAAAATCCCATGAAAACGCCCCCCTATCCTCCCGGGCCCAGTAACTCCGGTCGCTAGGCATTCTTATTTCCATGGGAAGAAGCGGCAGGGCCATTATACATCTGGCGAGGGGCGGCGAATCGGTGGCAAAAGCGAAATCACCCTTGGTCATAAAAACATACCCTACCGCTATGTGATGCGAAAGTTCATCGCAAGTCGGTGATTTTTTTTCGGGCCATACGCTGGTAAACGCAAGCCCCATGAATATTATGGCCAAGATGACGGCGGATATGGAAAAAAAGTTTGTTTTCTTCATTCCATTTCTTCTATTTTTTTACCGATATAAACGCGACGGACGGCACAGCTATTTCGCGCAAAAACGGTATTTTCGTGAAAAAATGCATCCTGAAATGCGTGTCCCGCGTCGCCACTATTTTGAACCCGCCGCGCGTTATAAGGGTCTTCATCCTCTTGAAAGTCACGGGATAAAGGTTTTTCTCCTCGAATGAATTCTCTTTGACCTTTTTGCGGAAAAAAAATTCCCTTAAAGTTTTGGCGATCCTGAACGGAAAATAATGAAAAGGCTTAACCCCGTGTCCTGCATGGGGATTATACCATGGCGGTATCATGATGTAACAAAAACCGCCTTTCTTAAGAACTCGGAACATCTCGTTCACGGAAGGCTGCTGTTTTTCCGGAGGTATATGCTCCAGAACGCCCCTGGATATGACCAGATCGAACTCATTGTCGTTAAAAGGCATATTGTCGGCGAGCCCCGTTATCGTGTCGGGCCATATATAATCTCCCGGCGCGGGGTCGAGATTAACCGCGTCGCACCGCCGGGCCTCGCTTATCACTTTGCAGAACTCGCCTTTGGCTCCGCCCACATCAAGTACCTTTTTGCCGTCAAGCGGCATAAATTCCTCGATCTGCGAGATAAGGACTTTAGCGAAATATTCGCGCATCAAGGTATAATTCCCGCCTTTATACCGGTTAAGCGCGAAAAAAAACAACTTTTTATAATGGTCTATTAACCTTATTCTCTTGCCGTCCATATCCATATGTTCTATCCTGTCTTTTTTGTCCGCGCAATATCGTTAAAAACGGCATACGCTATCAAAAGATACGTCAACACCTGTATCCCGATGAATATTTTGAGATATGGCGGGCTGTATTTTAAAATAACATTATGTTTCCCGGCATCGATCTTGACCCCCTGGAAGATACCGCTGTACCGGAGAACTTCGGCCTGGCTTCCGTCGACCAGGGCCCCCCACCCGGGATAATACTTTTCAGAAAACAATAAATATCCTCCGGAATGATTGTCTATCTCAAGTTAGGCATATCCCGAACGGTACATTTTTAGGTCTATACCGGCAGGTTCTATCGTGGCATCTTCGAGTGTCCTCGAAAAAGAAAACTTTGGATAATAGCCCCCAAGACGATAAAGGTATATTTTCCCCTCCGCGGCAAGTAACTCAAGGGACGGATGGGCCAAGGCAACGGACGAAACCGCATATTTAACGTTCATCCTTTTAAGAAGGTCTATTTTAGCGTAAAGCTTTTCGGCCATAGGAGGGACTATCCCGACCGAATCATCCACTATCCCCAGGTCAAGTGTCTCGAGAAAATAATCCCTGTTCGCCAGAGGCGAATAAAGCCCGACGCTATCCACGCCGTATAGAATATTCATACTCGGCCGGAGCCATAAAGAAAGGTTTTTCTGCTCGCCAAAAGGACATATCCTGAAAAGTTCCTTGTCCGACCGCAATATTTCCACTATTCTATTTTCTTTAGGTTCCGCGTACTCAAATCCTCCGAGTTCAGGCCTTATCCCTCTCGAAAAAGAGCTGAAGAAAAAAAGTTCAAGCCCGATAAACATCACGCACACGGCACGCCAGACACGGTCCGATTTCCTCTTCAGGACCAAAGTGATCAGTAAAATAACCACAGGCACTATTAGAACGGAGATAAGCGTGTATTTATTATCGAAAGAAAGTCTCCCCGCGATGACATCGAAAATATCCTCTACCTTCGCCATATACGTATCGAGGGTATATCTATGGAACGGTTTACCGTATACATGTTTAGCCGCGTATTCCTTCGCCGCCCGAAGGATAGTTTTCCCGAACGACCGCGCGACAAAATTCGACAAAAAAAACACCCCCAGGGCCATCAGCGATAACGCTTTAAAAATGTTGACCGCCTTTTCGCGGAAGATATCCACGCCAGTTCTAAAGAACCGGCTAAACCCCACGCCGGCCAGTACCGCCGCTGAAAACGCCGCGAAATATATCAATCTGGAAGGCGCCCTGAAAGCGTAGAATTTAGCGGCCTTAACCGCTGCCGCGTACGCCGGATTGAATTTACCCATGGCAAGAAAGACCGAAAACAGAAAAAGACCCGCGAGCGCCCTCCCCGCTTTTTCCTCTTTGACCGGATACGCGCCGTAAACCGCGAAAAAAAGCCCGGTAACGCTTATAAAGACCACATTACTTTTTGAGAACATCATGCCTATGTAAGGCACAAAAAGGCCAAAAAGCGATAATGGCGAAAAAGAATTCCACAAAGCGAAATCCGCCGTATTGAAAGACCTATTGGAGCACGCCGCCATCTGACCTGTTAAAACAACCTGCGGAACGCTTAAAGCTATGGCCGGGATGAAAACAACCGAAGCGTCGATAATGAAGTCGGCTAAATTCCTGTTTTCCAAACGGTTCCGGTAGAAAAAATATAAAAGGTAACAAATGATCGAGTAAAATGCCATCTGGAACGAACCCGAAAGAAGCTGCATCCCAACTGCCATAGCGGCAAGGAATAACGGGCCTTTGGCTTTCCTTTCCACCCGCTCTTCGTACAAAAACAGCACCAAAGGAAACCACGTAAGGCATTTTAGTGTCGCGATATGCACGAAACAACCGGCGTAGGCGCTCCCGAAACATAATAGGATCGCCGCGAGGGCCCCTCCCCATATATCGGCCCCGATCTTTCGCGCGTAAAGGTAGGTAAAAACACCCGCCAGGACGAAATGGACCAGAAAAGAATAGTTATAGGCCATCCGGAAAGGCAATAAAAAGAACATCCCCAGATTAAGCGGATAAAACGCCCCTATTTGCCCTTCGGCGACAAGCGGGAAACCGCATTGTACCTCTTTTATCCATAGAGGGAGCTCAAAGTTTTTAATGCTTCGGGCATAAGCCTCAAGCCATGGATAGAATTGCTGCAGGTAATCCCCTTTTATGAAAGTCTCTTTCAGAAAGAGTATCTTCCAGAACACGAGGCATATGGATACGCTGAATAACGATATAAAAATTAAATGTTCTTTTTTTGTCGTCATGGTTTCAAAATTTTGCGTCGATCGTTTAACTGGTTTGCCGGTTGTCCAGTTACCCGGTTTGCGTCCATCGTCCGAGCGAGCCTGCCGGCAGGTTTACCTACCGAAGGTAGGCAGACGCTCCCCGCTAAACGCTAATAACCCGAACCGGCAACTGGCAAACCGATTTCGTCCCACGTTCTACATCCCACGTCCCACGGAACCGATAAACTGGCAAACTGGTTAACTACGTTCTCTCTTCCGCTTTTCCAACATCCCTAAGCTTATACACCACCATACACGGACCGGTCATCTTTCTCGAAAATAGTTCCTTATCCGATATCGGAGAGAACGTCGCGTCTATGGGATCGAACGGCCTCCGGACTTTTCCGTCATAATAAGGACTGAATTCAGCCACGACATCGGCTTTTCGCGAAAGTTCTCGGATAAAATCATCCTTTTCTCCGCTAAAAGTGTTGTGGTTGATCACAACGTATTCCACCCCATGCCCGACAAGAACATCAACGTCATACGCGATAGTCGGGACGGTCGAAAGAAATTGACCGCCTTTTTTATCTCCATGCGTAAGAAAATACACGCTATATGTTTTTTTTCCTTCTATGCTCTCTATCAAATAATCTATCTTTTTACTTTTTTCTTCCCCAAGCCCTTTCTGATATTCGGCGATATTTCGCTTCTCAAGGAGCTGTTCTCTGCTCTGCAATATTTGCGGCCGGAAAGACGTATGGTCCACGGCAATACGCGTCCCTTCCGGAATATTCCCAGTCAGCCATTCCGTAGCCGATACCCTGGTATCATCCCCCGAAAAAAGAATATCGGCCTTTAGGGACTTAGCCAAACTGGGCAGTACCAGAACGAATGCCGCGAGAAGTACCATTTGTCTCGCCCTTTGTGTCCTTATCCGGGGCAATACCGCTTCGTAAAAAAGAAACGCCGCGCAGATGGCGAGGAACGGAACCAATGGAAGGCCGTATCTCGAGAATCGCTGGCTGCTGAAGACAAGGTGCAAATAGAACGCGAACGGAAATGAAAAAATAAAAACCGCTTTTTTAACACCTTTAAGAACGATCACGCATATCGCCCCTATCGCGCCTGTGGCCAAAAGCCCCCAGCCTATCCCCTGGGCCAATGAATACGTCAAATGATATGTCCAGCCGAAGTAGTTGTTCCTTATGCCTCCGAAGACCGTATGGAGAAAGGCCCCGTAGTCCAGCATGGAAAAGGGATTGGTAACGATAAACGCCGCTATGGACGAAAGGGCGCCGTAAAGAATGTTCTTGTCCCCGAATATCCGTTTTTTATCAAAAGAGTTATTGAGAACGGCTAATACATGAGCGATAAAAAAAGTCAAGGCTAGTGTCGCGGCATTATATTTTACGCCGACGGCCAGCCCCAAAAATATACCCGATACGACATAATTCTTAACGGACGGCATCCTGATAATCGATAAAAGCGATATATATACGAGAAGGATAAAACATACGAGCATGCTATCGGTATAGGAATAATGTGAATTTATTACCGGCAAAAATGAAAACGCCATTATTGCCGCGGCATAGGAAGCACCTTTCCCGCCGAAAAGTTTTCTGTACAACATCGCGGTCAATCCTATCGCGAGAGTACCCGGAATAATACCCAGGATAAACCTGCCTATAAGGTAGAACGCCGACGCGTCATGAAAAAAAGCCATAGCGAAATCATCTACGCCGGCAAAAATACTGAAAAATTTACCGATAACGAAATAACACCCGTAAAAGGCGAAAAGAAGATAAGAACATAGTGGCGGGATTATGAAAAAATGGGGGTTAAAATCTCCCGATCCGTAAGCGATAGCGTGGTTCACGACTATAGGCTCATCCTGATGCAACGCGTAAGGAAGGCCGAAATCGGCCCCGCCCATACGCATAATAAAGCCTAATGTGAGAATGACCCCGATAGATATATTTTGGATTTGTTTTTCTGTCATCTATGGATTTTTAATATTCTAAAAAGATCCAGGAACATGTTCGCGGAACTCCCGAATATCTTCACTTTAGACTGCGGGAAGTTACCCCATTCCACGCCGATCTCCTTTATCCCGGCGCCTTTTCCCCTGGCGATATAAAGCATCTCGACATCAAAACAAAAACCATCGATTTTCATCGCGCCTGATATCTCCCTGGCGGTATCCCCCCTAAAAAGCTTGAACCCGCACTGAGTGTCTTTATACCCATTAAGGACAAAAGACCTGACAAAAACGTTGAAGACTTTCCCCATGGTTCTTCTATGCCAAGGCTGACTAAGCGTGATCTGGGCCCCTTTTACGCTCCTCGAGCCTATAACAATATCAACATCCTTGTCCATATACTTGAAAAGCTTATCGACCTCATCTACGGGCGTGGACATATCGGCATCGCTCAAAAGCACGAATTCCCCCGCTGAAGCCGCTATGCCCCGCCTCACCGAAAAGCCTTTTCCTCTATTGGTCCCGTTTTGGATCAATCTCAATTTTCCCGAACCGGCTAAACCGCTCCCAAGGACCTCCCGGGCGGTGTTATCGGTACTCCCGTCATCGACGACTATGATCTCGCATTCGTAACCCTTGCCGGCCGTGAACTTCAGCACACGGGAAAGGGTATTGGTTATCCTCTTCTCCTCGTTGTAAGCCGGGATAATAATAGAAAGAAAAATTTTTCTTTTATCTGTATTTTCCGTCACGATCGTTCTTCCTTATTTTAACAAGACTGACGAAGCTACTCACCGCGTCCCTCAAGGGCTTCACCTTCGATGTCGCCTTGTGGACCCAGCTGACAGGTATCTCCTTGATCCTGAAGTCTTTTTTCTTGGCGAGAAAAAATATCTCGGAATCAAAGCTCCAGTCATTCATTATCTGTTTAGAGAATACCTCTTTGGCCGCGCTCGCCCTGAACACCTTGAACCCGCAGTTAAGATCGCTAACGCTCACCCCCAGGATGACCCTTGAGAAAAATATGTAGACCGAACCCATGAACCTCCGGCTAAAAGGGACTTCCACGTTAGCGCCGGCTATCCGCCGCGAAGCGATGTAGATATCGAACCCCTCGCCGAAAAAAGGCAGGAACTTATCAAGTTCTTTTATGGAAGTGGAATTATCCGCGTCCATGAACATGACGTATTTGCCCGAGGCCTTAAGCATCCCCTTGCGTAATACATACCCTTTACCCATATTGGGGGAACTCTGTATTATCCTGAAGTCCGAGAACCTCGCAGCGCACTTATTGGCTTCGTCAACCGTTCTGTCCCTGGATCCGTCATCGACGATTATGATCTCATACCGAAAATTTTTAGAAGAAAGATATTCAGATATTTCGACAAGAGTCGAGAATATGTTCTCTTCCTCGTTAAACGCCGGTATAACTATCGAAAGAAAAGTGTTTTCTTCCACGAGTCATCCCCTTTCGGAATAAAAAAGTTTGACCGTATCCATAATAAAAGAAATTTGCTCATCTGATAATTCCGGATATACCGGCAGCGAAAGGACTTTTTCGGACAACCGTTCGGCCACGGGAAAACTGCCGATAGAATATCCCAGGGTCTTATAACACGGCTGTAGATGCAGCGGCACGGGGTAATATACCCTCGATGCCACCCCCCTGTCGTTAAGCCACTGTAAAAGATCGTCGCGGTCCTCCACCGCGATCGTGTATTGATGATAAGTATGCGTGTTCCCTGGCGCGGTACGAGGAATCTTTATCCCTAATCGCGAAAACTCCGAGTCATAACGCGCGGCTATCTCCCTGCGCCGCTCCAACCATCCGTCAAGCTTGCCGAGTTTAACACTTAAAATAGCGGCCTGTAGACTGTCCAGACGGGAGTTGTACCCTATCTCGTCATGTACATACTGTTCCACGCTTCCGTGGACGCGAAGCTTCTTGACGTGATCTATGACGGCCTTATCATTCGAAACTATCATCCCGCCGTCCCCGAAAGCCCCGAGATTTTTGCTCGGGAAAAAACTGAGACAGCCGCATGTGCCCAAACTCCCGGCTTTTTTGCCTTTATAAACGGCCCCTATCGCCTGAGCGCAGTCTTCTATGACCTTTAGGCCATATCGTGACGCTGTTGACATTATGCGGTCCATATCGGCGCACTGACCGTATAAATGCACGGGTATTATTGCTTTTATCCTGTCTTTCGCTCCCGGGCCTTCCTCCCGTAGGAACGCGTCTATCTTTCCCGGATCGATATTGTACGTCTCCGGATCGATATCCACAAACACCGGGATAGCGCCCGCGAGTGATATAACCTCGCTTGACGCGAAAAATGTGAAAGGGCTCGTTATAACGCGGTCCCCCGGTCTAACACCCGCCGCCTTAAGCCCCAATAAAAGCGCGTCGGTCCCCGATGCCACTCCCGCGGCATATGTGGTTCCGACGTATGAGGCGATCTCTTTTTCCAGGGCGCTTACTTCCTCCGATAGGATAAAATGCTGACTTTCGGCCACACGCCGTATAGCTTCTTCGATCTCCTTCCGGATCGAACCGTACTGCGCTTTAAGATCCAAGAGCGGTATCTCCATCGTTCCTCCCGAGTAACAGTTTAAATAGTTTAATGGTTCAATGGTTTATCGCATGGAGCATAGCACATGGCGTTTTCCGTCGCATCGCTGTATCGTAGAACGTCCATTCAGGTTCAAATCCGAATATCTAAATCCGAAATAAATCCAAAATTCTAATGTTCCAATGTCAAAAACTAACCGTTCTTTCGGTCATTCAGTTTTTGGGTCATTTGGACATTATTTCGCCTGCCTGCCGGTAGGCAGGAATTTCGTGTTTCGGATTTCGAATTTTATTCCCTAAAAACTTTCGCGAATTTTTACTCTCCCCGTGAAACATCCTACACGCTATACGCTACCCGCTAAACGCTAATAACCCAACCGGCAAACCGGCAACTGGCTAACCGGCTAAACTACCCTACCGGCCCTTCTTGCTAAGAAACTCATAATCCTTCCGCACCATTTCGCGGACAAGATCATTGAACGTCAATTTATATTCCCAATTAAGCTCTTTCTTGGCTTTCGAACAATCCGCGACAAGAAGATCAACTTCCGCGGGACGGAAAAACTTTTCATCTATAGCCACGTACTTTCTGTAATCGAGATCGAGTTCGTCAAAAGCCGTTTTAGCGAACTCCTCGACGGAATGCGTCTCGCCTGTTCCAACGACATAATCATCCGGGTTACTCTTTTGCAGCATCGCGTGCATGACCTTGACGTATTCCTGGGCGTGGCCCCAGTCCCTTTTCGCCTCGAGGTTGCCGAGATAAAGTTTTTCTTCCATGCCTAATTTTATGCGCGCGGCTGTCGAAGTGATTTTCCTGGTAACGAACTCATACCCGCGTCTGGGCGATTCGTGGTTAAAAAGGATCCCGCTTACCGCGAATATGCCGTACGCCTCCCTGTAATTCCTTGTGAGATCGAACCCGGCGACCTTCGATATCCCATAGACCGATCTCGGATGGAATCTGGTCTTTTCGTTCTGAGGCACGGCCTCGACCCTTCCGAACATCTCACTCGACGCCGCGAAATAGAACTTGCATGAAGGGCACCCGTTCTTGATCGCGGAGAGGACATAATGAGTCCCGTTGACATTGGTATTCAGCGTCGTGAACTCATCCTCAAAAGAATATGTCACGAAACTCTGAGCGGCCAAGTGATAACACTCGTCCGGCTCGACCTCGGAAACTATCTTATAAATGCTTGGGAAGCTCTCCAAAGACCCGCAATGCAGCTTCAGTTTATCCTGCACATTCCTTATTCGCCACAAGCGGTGCTGTTGGTCTTCAAGCGCGACGCGTCTTATTATCCCATGCACTTCGTAGCCAAGACCCAAAAGATATTCAGCCATATAGCTGCCGTCCTGGCCGGTAATACCGGTTATAAGCGCTTTCTTCTTAGCCATAGCTCCCTCCCGTGTTATCCCTTCAAAAAATAAAAACTTAAAATTCGAACATCGAAATACCTGCCAGCGGGCAGGTGAAACCAGATAAACTCTAAATCCTAAATCCGAAACTCGAAATAAATTTAAAACTCAAAATGCAAAATTCAAAACGCGAGCATCAAAATGTTATTTTGCGTTTGTAACTCCGAATAAACCTCTTGGTCCTTTCGCCTAAATTGTATGGTTTTGGGTTTTGTGTTTGTGCCATTTGATGTACTGCACCCCGTTAAGCAAGTGAATTTTTAGTAACAAGCGTTAATTGTTCT
>CAZOMD010000022.1:0-8219 GCA_964580895.1 uncultured Planctomycetia bacterium
CGATTATTTCCTTGTTAGCGTTTGTCTCAAGCGCTTCCTTATTGAAAACATGATCCCGGCTGAAACCTATTACCACTTTATCCCGGCTGAACTCCACGGGTTTTGCCACTTCAAGAAAAGTAAACACTGACATTTTTTTGCTCTTGATATAGTTGAGGAACGCCTTCCAGTTTTTATCGGTAACACCTATACCGGAGATATCTCCTTCCTCGTTCCCGGTTTCTTCACGTATAATCCGTACCGCCGGCTTATCTCCCCTCGGCACCGCTTCTTTCGCGTCGTGACGTACGCCCGGCATACGATCCTCCTCAGGTTGGGGCCCTTTCTCAGCGTTCTCGACACGCGGAATGGACAGGTCCAGAGGCAGGGCGCCCCTAAACCCAGCGAGTATCTCCGATAGCGCTATTATATCGCCGCGCCGGGCGAGCTTAATAAGCATAAGTTCGAACGGCGCTCTTGTAAATGTCGCCGTTTTCATAAGCGTAAGACAATGAGAAAGGTTTTGGAGTATGTACATAACCTCCTCGATCGGGGCCGCCCTAAGCTGTCCCTTGATACGTTCAAGTTCGGTTTCCGTAAAAGCCATGTCCTGCGTCATTTCACCTGAAGTTGACAGCATTATCATAAGATCCCGGAAATGTCCTATAAGACTATTCGCTATGAATACGGGGTCTCTTCCTTCCTGTACCATTTCG
Source organism: uncultured Planctomycetia bacterium (assembly GCA_964580895.1). Lineage (GTDB taxonomy): Bacteria > Omnitrophota > Gorgyraeia > Tantalellales > Tantalellaceae > CAZOMD01. The sequence goes on from CAZOMD010000022.1 coordinate 696, forward strand.
TCCAGTATCCTTACCGCATGCGCGGGCTTATTCCCGAGAACTGCATCCGAAAGATCAAAAAGCCTTTCCCTGTGGACCACTCCCAAAAGCTCGACAACGTCTTTTCCGGACACGTTCTTCCCGGAAAACGACACCATCTGATCAAGAATAACAAGCGCGTCGCGCATGCTGCCCTCGGAAGAACGCGCGATCATGACAAGGGCCTCCTTGTCCACCTTGATACTTTCTTTCCCGGCTATCTCCGATATCCTTTCCATTACGACGCGACTGGGTATGCGCTTAAAATCGAACCTCTGGCACCGCGACATAATAGTAGGAAGCACCCGGTGAGGTTCGGTCGTGGCGAACATGAACTTGACATGAGCGGGAGGCTCTTCAAGGGTCTTAAGAAGCGCGTTAAACGCGCCCTGAGAGAGCATGTGTACTTCGTCGATGATGTAGATCTTATGCTTCGATCTTGAGGGCGAAAATTTCACGTTCTCCCTCAACGCCCGGACTTCGTCCACGCCGTTATTCGACGCCCCGTCGATCTCAAGAACGTCAATATTATTCCCGGCTGTTATCTCCCGGCAGGACGTACACTTATTACATGGGGCTTCCCCATCTCTCTTTTCACAGTTGATAGCCTTGGAAAGGATCCTCGCGACCGAAGTCTTTCCCACCCCACGCGACCCGCAAAAGATATAAGCGTTAGCTATCCTTCCGCCTGTCACGGAATTTTTAAGGGCCCGTATGATAGTCTCCTGGCCGACGACATCATCAAAAACCTGAGGCCTGTATTTTTGCGCGAATGTCTGGTATGCCATATTTATCTCTTGAACGCGCAGTACGCGTTTCAGCGCACGGCGTCACATCCCTCGAAGATCCTAAACTATCATGGCCTGTCGCTCGGCATTCTGCGCGCCTCCCAAGCTTCGCTTGGTGCGGTGCTCGAATACACTCGCGCCAGAGCCGCCCCTATCTGGCTTCTGACTTCTAACCTCTAACTTCTTCATCTTTCGTCTCTTTGCTTCTTGCCTCTTATTTCTTGCTTCTAGCCTCTAACTTCTGTCTCCAGACTATGAATCTTCGACTTTCTGACATTTAGACCTTTAGACTTTTCGACTGTCCCTGCGTCTCACATCCCACGTCCAACGTCCTGCGGAACTCATCAACCTTCACGGCGAGTCAGAGAGTCATCTCTCACTTCGTTCTCTAGAGTCATAGAGTCAAAGTTTTTAAGACTTTCTTCTCGCTCTTGACTCTGACTCTTTGACTCTCTGAATCTTTGAATCTCTGCATCTCTACAACGAACCGGCTCACTGGCTAACCCTGCCTACCTTCGGTAGGTAAACCTACCGGCAGGCAACGGCGTCCCACGTCCTTCGGCTATCAACGTCCCACCATAGTCTTATAACACACTATGCTTTCAAGTTCAAGCCGCAAGTCAGTTCCCGCTCTAAGACCCCGCAAAAACGCGTAAAGCTCATCCACCGCTTTTTTCATCGCCGGCACGAGTAAAATATTCGTTCATCTTATGCCTAAGCGAAACTTCATCGAGATATGGGCCCTCAAACCTGCCGTTATTCCCCTTAGCTCCCCTCACTGGACCGGCACCCGAGCCCATTGGTGACGGCGGAGGCGCTATCCCCCCCGAGGCCGTGATCCCTACTATCGCGCAGGATTCTTTCCACTCATCAAAACATTCCGAAACAGCTTTCGCGACAGCCCGTAAAACTATCAGTACATCCTCGTTCCGGCCGGGAGAACGGTATAGCATATAAGTATAAAGTTCTTCTTCCGACATAGCGCTGTCCCCGGAAGAACTCCCCGAACTTATCTGTACGGGTACGTTGTCGCAAGGCGTCAGAGTGAACGTGCACGAAGCGCCTTGGGGAAAAGGTATCTCCCTATGGCTGAACCCCCGCTGCCAAGACCTCATGCCGTTCTCGACGGCACCGATTACGACCTTTACATATTTGATATATTCCTCATTTTCCTGCTCGGTATTTTCCGACGTTTCGGGGAATAGAAGCGTGCGTTCCCCAAGACCCCCCGGGAGAAGAAAACCCTGCGAGCCCTCTATCTCCACATCGTTTATAACTACGGCATCCTGCCATTTTCCCCATGCCCGGGCCAGCATCGAGCTTATATGCTCGGCAAATTTCATCCTACTTTCAACCGTTCCAAAAACATTTTCCTCACTCGCGGCGAATACCGCTAAGGGCGGGACACAATACGTGAATAGGACAATAAGTCCCGTGATAAATAACGGTCTGCCCGGCATGTTCCGGCCTCTAGCACGCGAGTTTTTGATATTGCGCCCCCATAACATCATACCCGGCACCTTTCATCATCCTCATAAGATCGTTAACGATGATCTTCGGAAATTTACATAACGCTATATTTTTCCTAAAATCGCCATATCCGCGTCCTATCGGATACTGTCTATGCCATGGCTTGGAAACCGTCAGATAATGTATTATAGCCGGGTCCAAAACACTCTCTCTGTCATAAACAGGCGAAAAATTATACCGCCGTTCAAAAACATGGGTCTTCCCGCGGAAAATTATGTTCAAAAGCTGCTGGTCTTTAGTCTTCGAAAAGACTTCCGGACCGAATCGCCGGATAAGCTCCATGGCCTGGGGTTTAAGCGTTCTCCATTCGGATGGCCTAAGCATAAAAAGTCCAGCGTTAAAACCCGGCCCTTCCCAATCGATATCGATGTTGTCCCTCAAAATGCCCCTGTCCTTGGGCCGGAACATGTTTTTAAGCGCGTTCACCTCGGGGACAACCCCAACCTTACCTTCGGGGACATCGAAAAGTCCCCCGATATCCTCGAGGACCACCATGTCAGCGTCAAGGCACAACACCTTTTCATGATCAAGCTCGGCGGCCTCAAACTTGAGAAGGGTCGTATTGCCTATATAACCGAATTTTCCGCGGTTCTCCAATAAGCAGAAAGGCTCTTTCCTGGCAAGATCGGCCAGACCGCGCAAAATTTTTCTTTGCCCGGCTTCCAGCCCCCCGTCGAAAACTATTCTCGGGATACCGGGATTGGTACGCGCCAAGCTCGTAAGAAGGGCTAACACTCCTGGGAAATAATTCGCGTCACTACTTGTAACTATGCATCTTTTTCCCATAACTTCGATGGTCTTTATCGAGTTTAATTCTCTCTGGCGCCTGTCCCGACTTAATGCTTCCCGTTAGAAATTATATTTCTAACGGGAAGAACGGCAGGTACACGGCGCGGGCGTAAGTCCCTATTCTCAAATCACAACAATATCGAGGAAGCTCCGAGTATCCCAACATCTTTTCTGAGTTTTGCCCTGACTACAGGTGTCTTGCCGGCAAAAACATTAATGGAATGTTTTGGTATGTTCTTTTTTATCTCCGGGGAAAGAAGCTTCCAATTCGCTGAAACCCCTCCGCCTACCACTATAATCTCGGGGTCCAATATGTTTATCATACTGCCTAGCGATATCCCTAGAATTCTTCCCTGTTCGGCGACGGCGGCCATAGCCGTCTTATCCCCTTTTTTTGCCGCTTTAGTGAGACCGATATACGAAAAATCCGGTTTACTAACACCCATTTTAATTAACGCCCTCCCGGCGCGAGAGGAACTAACCGCCTCTCTCCGGAGCCGTTTCACGGCATACACACCCGATGCCAGAGCCTCTATACATCCAATATTCCCGCAATTGCATTTTTCCAAAAAGGCATCGTAATTTATGGTCACATGCCCGCCTTCTCCAGCCATACCGTTCTTGCCGTGATATATCTTTCCGTCTATTATCACGGCCGTGCCTATGCCGGTACTTACTGTGACATAAAAAATGTGTTTATACCCTTTCGCCGAGCCCCATATCATTTCAGCGATACCCGCGGCATTGGCGTCATTCTCGATCTTGACGGTCTTCCCGTAACGTCTCTGGAGAAGTTCAGCCAATTTCAACTCCCGCCAAAACGGAAGATTCGGGGGATTGTGGACGATCCCTTTTAATGGATCTAAAGGCCCAGGGGCGCATACGCCTATACCGGTAATCTGCTTTTCCTTGACCCCGCTTTTATGGAGGACTTCTTCGATCGAACGGTATACCGCGGCCAGCGAAACCTTCAACCCTTCCGCGGCACGCGTCGGGCATACCGTTTTATACCCAAGTACCCCTTTATGGCTTACCATTCCGGCGGCTATCTTCGTGCCGCCGATATCAACGCCTAAAACGTATTTTTCCATAGGTAAATCCTTAAAAAAGCGAACCTCAGGTCCCGCGGGCGCATCCCGAGGCTTACTTTCACTCTGTCATCAAAAAACCGCGAAGATATTATCACATAAAAAAGAGACCACCTCAAGAAATTTAATGGCCGCGAATGGCATACATGCATATCGTTTAAAAGTCAAAAAGTCTAAGGTCTAAAAGTCTAAAGCCATTGACCGTTTCGACTTTTTGACTTTGAACTTTAGACTGCCTTTGTTTTCTGTTCCACGGAACTTCTGGCCTCTTTGCTTCTTGCCTCTTGTTTCTTGCTTCTTCTTTCGCTCTGGCTCTCTGAATCTTCGACTCTTCGCAAACTGACCAGCAAACCATCAAACTGGCAACCAGTACTCCACATTTAATGCCTTAAATATTGTTTTTTACTCGAAATGTGTTATATTTATCTTAGTTTCTAGAACGTAGTATGCTTAGGGCTTAACCCTCGCGGCCATTTGGTTATGAAAACATTTTACGGCATTTTCAAAAAGTCCTTGGTCCTATTTCTCGTAATTATACTCCCCGGCCTTTCCAGCGGAAGAGAAATGGACCATATCGAAGCGCTTTTCGCCATAAGGGACTCGATAACGACCCATGGAAATATCCTGCCTGAAAAGATACGCGACACCAGAGGCAACGATCTGCGGACGCTGGAAAGGATCTATGAACTGAATACTTCAACCCTTACTACGCTTGAGGCGTATTTCCGGCTGCTCATGATAGCCCTTTCTACGGGAACGGAATCAAAATCCGAAACAATCGATACTCTCAATGAGTGGCTGACCTTCATCCAGAACCAGTGCAATTACGACATCGACTATCTTGATTCCACGCTCGAGGAGACTGATAACGGGGATATCATCGAACAGATAAAAATAGCCCGGGAAAATTCCATAAAACTCTCCGAAATAGCGGAAATAGCGAAAGATCAGAATAAAGAGCTTCTGAAAGATAAGACTGTGAATTGATGGTACTCTTTTGGAGAAATCGCGATACGGATATGTTTTTTACGGAAGGAAACGCTTGGGCGGGATAAGATCAGATCTCTCTTACTTCCATTTCCCGCGAATATCCTTTCTTCATCCTTAATGACGCCTTCTGCAGTTTGTCCTTATTCTGCGCCATACTTCTAAGTAGCATCTGTTTTTTGCCTATCCTGTGTATAAATTTCGAGCCGGATCTGGACCTGCCGTTTGCGGCGGCAGATTCAGATATCGTCATGGAAGATATGATAGTAACAGCAAGCATTAACGCCGCGAGTCTTTTCATCCTTATTCTCCTTAAAAAACTGCTTTTACGCATCGCAAATAGTAAAAATCCTTTCCGGCCGATATAGTATAGCTGCTTAAGTATACCATAAAAAGTTAAAATAAGCAAAAGTATGAGTTACGTTCTCAAACAATCTTTTGGTAATTCCAATAGTTCTATTAAAAAGATTTATTAAACAACCTCCCCGAAAAGATGACACCATTGTAATTCTTTTATTTAAAGTGAGTTATAAAAACGTGTCGCAAAAAAGAACCGGGAGGTTAATTCCTTTAAGTCAGATATTTACCATCTAAATATTGTCCGCTTTCCGGAGTCACATGTTTCTTGATCTTTTCAAGCAGTTCCCCGAATTTGAAAGGCTTCATAACATAATCCGTTGAACCAAGATCTTTCGCTGTGAATACCGCCTTTGTTTCTGTCCTCGCGGTTATCATAATGACCGGGACAGACCTGATTATCGGGGTATTCCGTATTTGGGACAATACGGCATATCCGTCCATATGCGGCAGACCTATATCAAGGAGGATAAGATCGGGACGTTCCGTCTCGGCGAGTTTTATCCCTTCTTCGCCCGTGAACGAGCAGACCACGTTATACCCGACTGTCTTCAACCTCGTCTCCAAAAGTTTTCTCGCCGCTTCGTTATCCTCTATTATAAGTATTTTCTGAGCCACTTTCCCACACCGCCTATTTATCTTACGAACCCGGCATCCGCTGAAGCTGTATACCTCGCAACAAGCGCGATGAGGTCCTCCATCTTAATGGGCTTAACAAGATAGTCGTCCGAGCCAAGCTCTTCGGCAATGAATATGGAATGCGTATCAGCGACAGCCGATATCATTATTACGGGTATCCCCCTCGTCGCGGGGTCCCTTTTTATCCTCCTCAAACTTTCAAACCCGTCCATATCCGGCATCATGATATCAAGAAGGATTATATCAGGGACTTCTTCCGCAGCCTTTTCCACGCCTTCGGACCCTTTATACGCCGTCAGGACCTCGTAGTCCCTTTTGTACAAACTATCAGCGATCAGTTCTACCATTTCCTGTTCATCGTCAATAACCAGCACTTTTTGTCCCATTAGTCTCCCCTTTTTCCGGCGTGTACTCCTCAAACCGGCCCTTGTGTCAGTGCGCCTCCCGGCAATACCCGGTCTTACAATAATCAAGTTTAAGGATGCGGCAAAAGGTTGTCAAATAATATGGCAAAATAATTCCGTGGGGGTTTAATCCTTGGCATTACTCGCGTTACCATTAAACAAAAAATCGTCTATCTCCTCTTTGGTCTTCTTGCCATAGAATCCTTTAAGGAAAGACCCCCGGGGGATATCCTGATGCAAGAGAGAACATTTTATGTCCTCGTATTTTACGGGAGCTACGCTGAAACTCTCCAGGCCAAGGCTCAAGAATAAGGGATAAAACCCTTCAAGCCCGGAGATCTCCCCGCACAGGCAAACCTCTTTCCCGAGTTTCTTTCCGGCTTTTACCGTTATTTCCATAAGCTTTACGAGAGAAGGGTGCAAAAGATGGTAGCGTTTTTCCACAAAAATATTGCCGCGTTCCGCCGCAAGTGTATACTGGAGAAGATCGTTGGTGCCGAGATTGGCAAAATCAGCTTCCTTGAGAAGGTCTTCCGCCAGAAGAGCCGCTGCCGGGGTTTCTATCATTATCCCTTCTTTTATGTTTTTTCTGAACTTGGTCCTTTCCCGGACAAGTTCTTTTTTAGCTTTTTCCAGAACGACCCTGAAAGAATCGATATCGACCTTATCGGATATCATCGGATATAAAATACGGATCTCGCCGTACACCGAACTTCTAAGTATGGCCCGTATCTGCGTAAGATATATTTCATGCAGAAATTCCAAAGCCCTGGCCCCCCTTATCCCCAAATCCGGGTTCGACTGCGGCGGCAGGTTGATATCCGCGGGCATCTTGTCGCCCCCTACATCCAATAACCGCACGACCACGGGCCTATTGCCCATTACCTCGAGTATGCGCCTATATATCCTTACCTGCTCATCTTC
>CAZOMD010000022.1:8229-21926 GCA_964580895.1 uncultured Planctomycetia bacterium
ACGCGCCGATAAAAAGAAATTCCGTGCGCAAAAGCCCTATGCCGTCGAAATTAAGACCCTTGACCATATCGATCTCTTCCGGCATCGAGATATTTACCATAAGTTTTACCCTGCCGCCGCACCTCGTCTGGGAGGGATGGCCCTTTCTTAGGGCACATACGGCTTTCCTCGCGGACCGTTCATCGATCTTTGCCTGGTAACGCCTTACCGTTTCATCATCGGGGCCCACTATGACCTTGCCTTCAAAACCATCAACTATGACATTATCCCCGCAGGTCATTTCTTCAAGCGCTTTTATCCCGAAAATTATCGGCACTCCGTAACTCCTGGCGATTATCGTCCCGTGAGTGGTAAACCCGCCTTCCTCGGTCACGAACGCGAGGACATTCTCCTTTGCCAAACTAAACACAGTGGACGGCCGCATATATTTAGCTATGACAACCACGGGATGACTGCCGCCGACCGGACATTTGAACCCGCCTGGAACGAGCCCAAAAGACGTCAATATCCTTTCTTTTATGTCAGCGATGTCATGCGCGAGCTCCGAAAAATGCTTCCCTTTTTTACGGAACATGCCGGCATATTCCGTAAAAACGTCATCCACCGCGCGTTCGGCGTTCACATGTCTTTCGGCGATCGCGTTCTTAATGGACGATAGCATTTCAACATCCTCGAGCATAAGTATATGCGCCCTCAATACGTCCCGTGCGCTACCGGACCAGGAAGACACCTCCTGCGATTCCGCGAGAGACGTCATCGTACCCTTCGCGTTAGCGTAAGCCTCCTCCAGCCTCCGCGCCTCCCGGCCGACATCGCTATCGGAGATCAGGTAATGCGGCGTATCTTCCCCGGACTTTTCCGAAAAAAGACAGACCTGTCCGATCGCCAGGCCTGACGCAGCGGTTATACCGATAAGTTCTTTCATGAAAACACTCCAAATTTGGATATTTTAGTTCATTGGGCTAGCCATATCTGGCTTGGATTATTTAAGAAGAAGGGCACCAGTTCTCTCTATGACATGGATATAGAAAACACTTTCACACTATGCCTTGTTATTCTTTCGCCAAGGCCTTACGCGTCACTTCGAGTATCTCGCCCTCAAGGAAAGGTTTGTAAAGATAAAAATTCATCCCGCCGGCTTTAATGAACTCGATCTCGCTGTATATAGTGTTCTTATTCACATACCCGGTCATAAACACGACAACAGAGTCCGGGCTTTTTTTCTTGATCGCCCTGCAAGTCTCTATCCCGTTCATCTTCGGCATAACAAGATCGACAAATACCACGTTATATTTCTTGCCTTCCGTCTTTTTTACCGCCTCTTCACCGCTCAGCACCCCGTCAACGTCATACCCTTCGCCATGAAGTTCCTGCTGGAAGGCTTTAATGACCATCTCCGAATCGTCTACCACAAGGATGCTGGCGTTTGCCGCACTAACATCCCTTTTGCTTTTTCCCTTCCCTTGTTCCGTCAAAGCTTCGCCTTTACCAGACTTAAAGACCTGGGCTCGCCCGGTATCTCCGCCAAGCGGGACCTTTTGTCCCTGCCCAAAAGAACAGGGCGTTGGCGCCGCCAAAGACATCAAGACCGCTTCAGGAGCAGCCTTTTTTTTAGGAAGCGTCATCTTCATTCACTACCTCCCATGCCGAAAATACTTACAAATTCCGCTAATACGCCGGCATCTTTATTCGAAACAATGTCCCTTTTCCGGGTTCGCTTTCGACTGAGATCGCCCCCCCGTACCTAGATATTATACCATGCGCCACGGCTAAACCCAAACCTGACCCTTTGTCTTTTTTGGTACTGAAGAACGGATCGAATATTTTGAGGATATTTTCTTTCGCTATGCCCATGCCGGTATCCTGGACATCAAGTTCAACCCACTTAAGGTCTTCCGAACAGCGTGTCCTTATCGTTATTACCCCTTCATGCTCGATCGCGTCACAGGCATTAGTCAATAGATTCAGGACTATTTGCTGTATATGCCTTTTATCGGCTTTGATCTTTTTTACAACCGGACTATATTCTTTTCTAATATCGATCTTCTTAGAAGCCATTTTTGGGTTACCAAAACTTAAAGTGGATTCCACAGCTTCGCTGAGATCGATCTCCTCTACTTCACCCCGCGACGGGTTGGCGAATTCGACCAGGTCTCTGATGATCTTTACCATATATTCCGCCGCGTTAAGCATAAGTTTGATCTCACCGGCTTCCAATTTAGCCTTATCCCCGTTCTTCGAATACGTACGCAATATGGAAACTAGCCCTGTCAAGGGTGTGCTTAATTCATGCGCCACGCCGGAAGCCAATATGCCGATACTGGAAAGTTTCTCCGCCTGGACCAACTGTCCCTGGGCTTCTTTGAGAGCCTCATACGCCTTTCTTATTTCTTCGGCTTTTTGAGCCTCGACATCGGCCTTTGTCTCGGCAGCGATGATAGTCTTAGTCCGCTCTTCGGCATATTTCTCGTCGGTAACATCCCTGACAGTGCATATCGCCCCGTCAAACTTGCCGTCCTTTATCTTCGGCACGACCCAGCCGGACTGATAACCCCTGCGCCCGGCAGGCGTAAGAACCTCTATCATGTGATATAATTTCGGTTTTAGCGTGTCTTTCGCCGTAAGATACACCGGTTTAAACTCCTTGGCGGTAGCTATGCTAAAATCCCTGAATAGACTCGCGCCCAAGAGTTCCACTTTTCCCACTCCGGCAATAGCCTCCATCGCATTATTGGCGTATATGATAACGTCGTCTTTATCCGACACCCATACCCCCTCGTTGATATTCGCCAATATCGTATCATAAAAATCCTTGGTGGACCTGATGACAGTTTCGATCTCCTTGCGCCGGGTTATATCCGTTATAACGTGGATAGCGCCTAAAAACTCCCTTTGCCCGTTAAATACCGGATGAGCGACGATCTCCAGCCATTTCCCTCCAGCGGCGATTTCGACGGATTCCTTTAATCCGGTCTCCTTCATCTTATCGAAAGGACATCCTTCTATCCGTTTCCCTTTCCCGTGGACCAGGTCACAGCACAGTTCCCCAATGACATCTTTTACGTCTTCCCCGACAAGCAAGCCAAAAGCTTTATTAGCCTTTATAATCCGCCCCTCTTTATCCACATGACAAATACTGCTGCCAATGGCATTAAAAATGGCGTCCCATTCCAAGTTGATTTTCTGCAGCCCGTTATTTATCCTAACTTTCTCTGTAATATCCCTTAGAATAGCCAATAGATATTTTTTGCCGTCTACCGTTAATCCGGATACGCTTATTTCCGAAAAAAAGGTATCTCCGTTCTTTTTTTTGTTGCGCGAGTCAAATGGGGAGACCTTCTCTTTCTGCACCCTGTCGAATAGTTCCACATACTTTGCCTTATCATAGGTCTCATCCACATCCTGTACACTAAGCGACAGAAGTTCTTTCTCTGTGTACCCCATCTTCTCACACGCGACCATATTCACATATATAAATTTCCCTTCTTTATCCGAGAGGAAAACAGCATCATTCGCGTGATCATTCATGAATTTAAATTTCATTAGTTCTTCTTCCACCCTCAACCGGCGGTTTATCATGACCATGGTCATGATCCCGAAACCGATAAACCCGACAGTCGCCAATAACGAAGAAAGACATAGGCTCACCAATGTACCTCTGGCTAAACCACATTTAAAATGAATATTCGCCCAGGGGAATATGTCCGGTAAAATTTCAATCAGGATCAAGAAAAGGCTAGCGCTCCAAATAATAACTAGTATTTTAATTTTGGCTCTCATATTGTTCTCTTAGTTAATAGTTTGTTTAATGCTTCCCGCAACACGCTAAAAAAACTAACTTTCGAGAATCCCCTATTCTACTTTCTCGTTACTTTCATAATTGTCCCATTCCGATAACGTTACAACGAGACATTTTTATGATACTCTTTTCTTATCGCTGAGTCAACTAAAAGCACCATGTATCTAAAGCGTTAACTCTGGTGCGGAATCTTTCTTTTTTTTATTTTACTTAATCGCTATAAATAACAGTGAGATCCTCTCAAAAATCCAGAGGAGCTGTTAGGAATCTAGGTTGGTTGTTCGGAGGGCGGGAAAGAGAAAAGCCAGAGACAAGAGGCTAGAAGCAATGTTATGGCAAGTTCTAAACACAAAACACTAAACTCGAAATAAACTCAAATGTCCCAAAAGCAAAACTTAAAACCGTATGAACCAGGAGACAGAACTAATAGATTTGCTAAGTTGAAAAGTCAAACCAACATTTCGACGTTCGGGATTTAAATTTTGTATTTTGAGTTTTAAGTTTATTTAGGGTTTAGGATTTATGGTTTAGAGTTTATGGGATTTTACCTGCCGGTAGGTTTACCTACCGAAGGTAGGCAGGCGCTATGCAATATGGTAACAGGGCTATTACTCTCCCCCGACGTCGATATAGTCCAGTCTTACTCTTTTCACGCTATTAAATATGTTGGATTTTATATTCACCTTAGGCGTCAGGCGCGCGGTCTGGCGGATGAATTCTTTTATATATTTTCTCCTGGAAGAACCTCCGAACGGGCACTGGCATAACTGCTCGGGAAAACCGCTTTCTCCAGCGAACTGCTTTATTAGGCTTTCCTCCACGTAGCATAACGGCCGGATGATAGCGAGCTTGCCGCCGAACATCTCCTGATAGGGGTTCATCGCAGATATCTCGCTGTTGTATATCATATTGAGGAGCAGAGTCTCCACAATATCGTCCTTATGGTGCCCCAGAGCGATCTTATTGCACCCCAATTTCTCGGCTGTCTCGAAAAACGCCTTACGCCTATTCCACGAACACCAAAAACAGCTCGTATGGCCTTTTTCATCAAGTACTTTTATATCGCTGAATATATATTCCACGTCTATACGCGAAAAAAAATCCGTAAGCCTTTCCTCATGCACGCATCCGCCGCATTTGAAATCAGTCTTGATATGTATCGCCACGAGCTCAAACCTCACCGGGGCCCAGCCTTGTATCTTCTTAAGAAGCGTAAGCAAAGTAAGGCTGTCCTTCCCTCCGGAAACAGCTACAAGTATGCGGTCATTATCCTTGATAAGACCATGTTCCGCTATGGCCTTACCAATCAGCGAGTTTATCTTTTTACCCGTACGAGTAAGATCTTTCATATGTTGGTTATATCTCTCTTCTTCTATTTGCCCGTTTCTTCACCTATGTATTTAAAAACATAGTCCGCCTTTGAAAGTTTGGAGAAGAGCTGTTCCTCTTGCTCAGATATGGGCGAGGCGTCCATAAGCTTGGAGAACCCTTCCCAGATGGTGAACCATCCTAGAGGTATAAGTATTGTACCAATAAGCTCGACCGCTAGCCCGCCCAGAAGCTTATAATACGTGATAAAAGTTACGGCGCTTAAGAACAAGATGCCAAAACACGCGAAAATAGCCCCGCGGACCCTCATCTTACGTAGAGCTATTTTCCTCTGCAGGTATTTATGAGCGAATTCTCTCTTGAGCCTCTGGGTCACGATCTTCTCAGCCCGTTCATCCTTGAGCGATAAAGGCGCGCATAAAAAGACGCTTAGTTTTCCGCTTTTAGTTTCGCGGTGCCTTTTTTTTAGTTCCGCGATAAAATCCTCCGAGAACAACCGGCTCTCCAAGGGGCCTGGGTCAAAATCAGAAAAGATATCATCCCACGTATCTATCGCTACCGAGATCTCCTTGATCTCCCTTATTTTGTCGCTCGCTTTTTCCATGCTCTTCTCCTGATTATCCCGGCCTATTCCTTTTTGCCGCCAAACGGCACTTTGATGATCGATTTGAGACTATCGGTCGTGTTCTTTAAAACCTGGGCCGTATCTTTGACCGCTTCCTGTGTCGTCTGTGTAGTTTGGGCAAGCGTCCCCTGCATCCCCACCGCGGCCGCCGCGATAGTCCGTTCGGCGGTGGAAAGCGTATCCTTGACAGTGCTTTGAAACCCGCTTAGATCAAAATTCGCGAGCTTAGCTATGGTCGTCCCGGCCAGGGCCTTGACAACTATCAGAGACACCAATTTTTGCGCGTCTGTTATATCCTGATATCTTTCGTTCAGGTCTATGTTGAACTCTTGGACAAAAGGCTCCCCGCCTTTTGAATAGTCCTTATAGACGGCCTTCCCAATCACAAGTTCAAGATTATCTATCCGCATATCCGGCATTTTCCCGGCTTCGCCGGCGCCTGTTTTTTCGGCCCCCTTACCGGTCTTCCCAGCCTTAAGAGCGTCAAGGTTAAGTTTTCCGTCCCTGTTTTTCACTACAGTAAATTCCCGGAGATTAAGCCTAACCTCGCTGAGATGCACTTTCCCGGAAAAAATAGAGCTCGGGTCGTAATCTACAAATATCTCCGGCATATCGAGCATGAGTTTGTCATCAAAATCTTGGGGGTTGAAAAGCTTAAGATCTTTTATCCTTATAAGCGTTCTTACAAGACCTATATTAAGGTCTTTTACACTAAGATCGAGCCCCGTAACCGTTTTTACTATATTTTCCACGGCTATTTTCGCCACCGTGTCCTTTGTGGCCAAAAGCACCAAAGTCAAAACTACCAGGATCGATACTGCCATAACAAGGATTTTTTTCATCTTTACCTCCTTTTCCCTTCCCCTTGCTCAAGACCAAGCAGATCTAAAATCCGGCCCAATAGACGCGTTGCCCGGATTGTCCCGTCAGGTTGATTCGGTTATCTCCGTGACGAGAAAAGACTTCTGCCCTGCTATATTATCGTTAGCGAATATCTGAAACTCATATTTTCCGGGATGGTTAAATTTAAGCCCCGCGAGATTAAAGATAAGCTCATGCGTCGATAAAGGGTCCGGGATCGTTACATCGTCCGGGATCTTCCCGTTCCCTATCACTGTCCCGCTTTCAAGATCGACGAGGTCAAGACGGAACTTATAAGCCCCTTGCGCGTCGGTAAGTTTGATATAGACGGAAAGGAAAGCGTGAACACACGGGAACTTTCTCGCGTTAATATTCTCAAAAATGCCGATCAGGCTCTTCTTGTTCGTACCGGCTTCTGTGATAACCTTGTCACATATAAGCATGGCGTTGACTTTAGGTTTTGGCGAAACTGTCATTTTTTTCTCCTTAATGAGCCCCGTTAGAGATGAAATCTCTAACGGGGTGAGCATATCACTTACGCGATCAAAATAAAATTTAGGGGCGTATCGCTACCTGTCACATCGCGTTCATCTTTCTCCGGAAGGCGGGAGTTTTCTCCGCCTTCGGCAGACACCGTTGGGATAGGAAGAAAAGAGAGGGCCACCCCCGATTATTTGATTCGCAAATAACCGTGGCATGGCCCTCTTCCCTTACCGATATATGTCAAATAGTACAGTTTATTTCGTGCTTAAAAACTGCGGCTCATCAAGTATGGGCTCGTAGTTCGCCGGCAAGGGTAGCGGGAAAGTGCCGACTTCATAAACGCCGACAACGGCTCTTTTTACCGTATTCACAGCTCCGTCAAATAGACCTTTCGTCAGCCCAGCCGCGGCGCCTTCAGCCTCACTTGTTCTTAACATTGTCCCCGGGATCTCCACAACCGCGTCAAGAACATTGAGAACACCTCTTCCCAGCTTTGTAACGGCATTATTTTCTTCCGCCGCCGAAGCTGTCTGGACAGGCATACCCACTGCCAGAATAAGACCAGAAACGAGCACTAACGCGACAATTTTCTTCATCCTATCTCCTCCTTTTTTTGCTGTGACGAGCTTTCTTGTATTATCGCACTATTCCCTGTTTTCTTCAAGCTTATTGATTATATCCCTATTCTGTTCTTCACTCTTAGCTTTCAATATATTCTTAACAAAATCCGAACCACGGATAGCGTCCTCCGGGGACATTTCCACGAGCTGTACTCCGCAGGAGTAATACTTCCTGCCGCTTTTCGGAACATGCGCGCACTCAAAGAACCATTTTACAACCCCTTTAGCCCTTAGCGGAGCCTGACGCTCACCGATATGGATAGCGAGATCAAGCGCCGTTTCCGGGCTGAAATTATCCCTTGCTATAAAACTTATCCCAGTTGAACTTAAGTTTTTCGAAAATGCCAACCTGTCGGTCGTATCTGTCCCGGAACGCCTGTATGTTACTTTTAGGACTATGTCCGCCCGGAATAACTTCCTCACTTCAAAAGTTGACATGCGTTACCTTTAATTTCTAAACTTATACAGCTATTCAGATTACCAAATATTTTATATCGAAACACATCGTCATTTCAACAATAAAAAGCCAGTTTTTTATGCTTGGGGCCGGGCTTATTCGGGAAGTTCAAGCACGATCTCTTCGCCTTCGGACAATAACTTCACGCTGTTACCTCTGATCGATACCACTTTGGCCCCTTCAACGCTATCGCCCTCACTCACCATACAACCATTTATCAAAGCCCGCAACCCGTTATTCACCGATACGATGCCGCTGAGTTCATAGGAAGGCTTTCGCGCGATTTTCCCGCCAAACATCGACTTTACCCGTTCAAAAAAAGGATTCTTCCCTTTCTTGCCTATGATCCCCGCGCCAGGCGTCGCTTTTCCCAAGACAGCTCTCATGCGGGATACAAATTCCTCCGGGGGCAGATAGCCTGTTATCCTATCGATGACTTTACCGTCTTTGTCCAGGAAAAATACTGTAGGATATCCGGTAACCCCATATTTATTGACCAGATCTTTCTCTTTATCGCCATCGATCCGGGCCCAGATAAACCCGGACGAAAGATCCTGCACCATCTTATTCGAGAATGTATCCTTATCAAGTTTTTTACACCATCCGCACCATGACGTGGAAAAATCAACGATAACCGGTTTTCCTGTCCCGGCGCTCTCCGCGAAGGCCGACCTCAGATCATGCCGCCAATTGACGGCTGCGGCATACGCCGAAAAAAATACTATTAGACACACTGTCGGGAAAAAATTCCTTATTATCTTATATATACTCATAAATTTTCCTCTTTATAACTATAATGATGTATGACATAAAGGCAAGTTTGTCCATCGAAATGCGTTCTAACCTGTCCCAGCGGATAGTTCAGATGCGGACTGCCTAGTTCGTCGTTGCGAGCCTTGTACCGCCCGTTTTAGTCGGGTACAGGGCGAAGCAATCTCATAATATGAAAATAATTCGTGACAATTTGCCATCTTTAGGCAAAAGGGTGGATACCGGGATATGCCGAGACTTTAGTGAAGTCTTGCGCGTCCTGGCCAGCCATATGGCCGGAGCGACGGGAAGGATGCTTTTGAGCATTGAGCGGTCTATGGCCGACAGGATATGAATAATTTAAGCTTCCCCGCTAAGCCACGCCTGAAGAACAAAAATAATAAATAGACCGCCAGAAGCGCAAAAAGCGTCCTTCCCGCGGATAACTGAACTATTACGAAACGAATTACTTCCTTTACTGGGCCGCTTCGATATCCCTTATTTTTTCCCGGATAGATTTGACAAGTTTTTCTCTGTCATCTTTGGCGAGTTCCACGAGCGACAGGACCACATTTTTTTCGGTCCTAACGGTAAGCTTCAGTTTCCATAATCCGACACCATCTATGTTGATTATGTCCCTGAGCTTGAATCTCGATGGCTTTAATACCGGCGAAGAGAAAATGATTATCTCGTCCGGCGTCACTCTTACATAAGGGGTTTGATATCTTACACGTGAATTGATATGCCAGAAAAACGCCGCGAGCCCCCACCCAACGGCTAGTAATACCTCTTTCAGAACGTAACTTTTCGCGGCAAGCGCAAGGCAGGCCGCCGCGATCAACCGGAAAACAAACTTTGTTGAAAGCGATCTTTCAAATTCAACTGATCTTGTTTCGCCCACGGTCACACCTCTACGCGCTAGATTGTTTCTGCGAGACGTAGTGCAACAATATCTCATCCGTTTTATGAAGTCTGCGACAGGCTTCACGGGCGATATTCAGGATAAGCATCCCGAAAAGCGCTTTGTCGGTCTCAAATATCGAAAGCAGGGCCTGTCTGGGCAACACAATAAGAACGGTTTTCCCCACAGCTACGGCATTCGCGGAATGCGGCTGTATGCCTATAGCCGCTGTCTCGCCAAAACACTGTCCGGTCGTGAATTCGAATATTTCTAGCGGCTCATGTTCAACTTCCGCCATTATTTTGACTTTCCCGGATTCGACGATAAAGAAGTGGATGGGTTTGTCCCCTTGCCGGAAGATGAACTCGTCTTCGGCATACGTTACTTTCCTCAGTATCCTAAAAAGGTAATAAAGCTGTTTGTCCGAAAGCCCCCCAAAAACAGATATTTTATTGAGGATGGCCAAGACCTCGTCGATATTGGTAAGCGGGATATATTCTTTTTGTTCGTTCATAATTTTACCTATGCTTTATGATCCTCGTTGTTCCGGGGAGCGCTATCTCCCACCGGTATTCCGCCGGAAGGCTCTTCGGAAAACGCCTCTTTGGTCTTCCGGTCGAACAGCATGAAATAGAAAAGCGTTATACCCAAGACCGTGCCTAACGGAAAAAATAAAATATAAAAAAAAGATGGAACGATCTGGATGATCCTGGCTAGCGGAGCGAGTTTTTTGAGCTGAACATTTAGACGCCATAACAGGATCGCCGGCACACATGTAAAAACTATCGCGAAGACAAAGATGACAGCGAGCACGGTTTCGTTGGCATTTATACCAGACGCTTCGGCGTGCTTTATGACCATCGGGATAGTGATAACAACCCAGATTAAGACCGCCACGACATTAAGCGCCATGAAGGCGAAATTAACGCCTCTGGCGAACTTTACACCGAACGGTATTTTATCGGACATTTGCTCCCCTTATTAGATGAAACCGGACTTTACCTGCAAACGGCATTTACCCGGATCTTTTATTAAAAAGATCCGCCCGTCGGGCCGCTAACTTTAGATCATTACAGGATCTAAAGTTGGCTGTACGGGTCTTCAGATCCCGGGGCGTTTATTTTGGAATACCTCTTAAAAATTTTTTAAACCCCGAAAACCGTTCCACCATCAACGTGAAAAGAGCGTGCATCTTTCTTATCTCCGCCGCCTCCCGGTGCGGATATCCAAAGACCACGGTACCATCAGGAACACTTCCGGTAACGCCGGTCTTCCCGCCTATTTTCACGTCGCGGCCGATCTTGACATGATCGGCTATCCCGACAAGACCGCCTATCATCGTATTATCCCCGACAGTAGCGCTTCCCCCGATCCCGGTCAAAGCCGCTATAAGCACATTCTTGCCTATTTTCACGTTATGGGCTATCTGGACCTCGTTATCCAATTTTGACCCGGCTCCCACTACAGTGTCGGCGAAGGTCCCTCTATCAACGCAAGAGTTCGCGCCTATTTCGACGTTATCTTCGATAACGGCCTTCCCCAGTTGCGGAACTTTATAAATCGTATCTCCCTTTGTGATGAAACCGAACCCATCCGCGCCGATCACGACCCCGGCATGGATCAGGACCTTGTTCCCTATAACAGAGTTGGCGTATACCGTAACGTTCGGCTCGATTACAGTCATGCTCCCTATGCGGACGTTCTCCCCTATAACTGAATTAGCCTTTATTATCGTCCTCTCTCCTATCTCCGCGCGCTCCCCTATCACGGCGTTCGGACCTATCGAGACAGTTCCCGCTACTTTGGCTGTCTTGGCGATCAAAGCCGTGGGGTGCACCCCGGTACTCTCATGCACTTTCGATCCCGACAGTACATTGTAAATTATAGTTACTGCCTCTTTCATGTTCGGGACCTTGAGAATGGTCTTTTTATATTTTTCGACAGATTCCATCGCGAGAACACAAGGGGCTTTGCATTCAGCGGCCTTTTTTAAACCTTCCTCATCGAACGCGAAAGTAATATCTTTCTCCGTGGCGTTCTCCCAGCCGGAGATATTCCCCACGGCTACGTCACCGTCGCCGATCACCACACCGCCTACCATCCGCGCTAATTCTTTTATTTTGACCATGTTCCGCTCCTTGCCTGGCTTTCGTCCGGACCTTTCTTGATTATTCTAAGGTATAGTACTTCTTTTTTCAACATATATCAGGTTCTCTGGTTCAATAGTTTAATAATTTAAAAGTTCAAAAGTTTACAGCATAGCGCGCGGAGCATAACGCATGGCGCACAGCGTATATTCTAGCGTATAGCGTTTAGCGTATAGTTTAAAAACATCGTGCCTAGAGCAGGGCGCATAGCGTTACATTCCTCGGAGATCCTAAACTATCAGGGTCTGTCACTCGGTATTCTGCGCGCCTCCCAAGCTTCGCTTGGTGCGGTGCTCGAATACACTCGCGCCAGAGCCGCCCCTGTCCAGCTTCTAACCTCTCACTTCTTTGTCTTTCGTCTCTTTGCTTCTCGCCTCTTGTTTCTTGCTTCTTTTCCCCCGACTCTTAGACTTTCTGACATATGAACCTCCACCGCCTTACAGCGGTGGTATCATTCTTTTCGGGCCCCGCCCGAGCCACTTTGCGGCACCCTGCTCTCACCCCCACCCTTACAGGTGGGGAACTCCCGCGTAATTAGACTTTTCGACTTTTTGACCGCTCCTTCGTCCCACGTCCCACGAAACTACAGAACCGACGCACTGGCTAATCGACTACGCTCTGCGAGGCTTTCCCGGACGGTATTGCCTTTTCCCCATAGAAACGCTAATATACGGTATATGGGGCACGCGAAAACCGAAATAATATTCAGATGGACGGGGTATAACGGTTACACGTTATCCGCCCTTTTAGGCCTTCTCGATGAAAAACTTGATAAGCGCAAATTCGAGGCTCGGACAGCGGAAGACGTGCGTGATATATTAAAGATCGGCCGGGACAAAAAAACACCTCCGGTCATAGCCTATTCATTCTCTACCCCGCAATTCCAGAACGTAAGCGACGAAATAAGGTTTGTCAAAAAAACACTCGGGAATAAAGTCCTGGTCATCTGCGGCGGACCTCACGCCACGGCTCTGCCGGAAAGCGTTCTCGCTTCCGGAGCTGATCACGTATTCACCGGTGAGGCCGAAGAATCTCTTCCCGTTTTTCTGGAAGACCTTCATGAAAACGGGTATGCCCCCAAAAGAAGGATAATCCCGCCGCTCCCGCTAAAAGATTTTGATCTATATCCGCCGTTCGCGTACAAAAGAAAATTTTTCACCCCGGTGGAACTGAAAAGAGGCTGTACTAACAGGTGCTCTTTCTGCCAGACCCCCTCCTTGTCGCAAAAGGTACGGGAACGCAGCGTCGACTTTGTCAAACGATTCGCCCGCCACGTAAAAAAGACGGGCAGGACGAGCATATCTTTCATCCTGGCCGATGCCCTTTCGTACGGTTCGACCGACAAAGAGGTCAACCTCTCTCGTCTGGAATATCTTCTCGGCGGGCTTCACGGCATGGGGATGCAGCCAGCACTCGGAATTTTCCCGTCCGAGATCTCGCCTTTTAGGCTCGCCCATAACCCTAAAGCGGCGGCGTTATTGAAAAAATTCGCGCATAACCGTAAGATCACTTTAGGCGGACAGAGTGGCAGTAGCCATGTCCTCCGGCTCATGAAGCGCGATCACACGCCGGAACACATAATGGAATCCATAAAAATATTGAAAGAACACGGGTTTTTGCCGAGGCTCGATATACTTTTCGGGGTACCAGGAGAAACTCCGGAGGACCGTTACATAACCACAAAGTTTATGGAAGACCTCGCGGACAGGTTTAAGGTGAAATTCA
>CAZOMD010000022.1:21936-27318 GCA_964580895.1 uncultured Planctomycetia bacterium
ATTTTATCCCGCTCCCCGGCACACGCTTTGCCGATAGTAAACCCGAGGATATCGAGAATGAGATAAAAAACAGGGTGTTGCGCCTTATGCGTAGCGGCCTCGCGCGCGGAGATTTCTTCGGCCAGATAAAAATGTCTTCCGGGATATAAGCGGCCCACAACAGGTCCTATGCCTGCGAGATCATTAAGACGATCCCCTTCCTGATCATCATGACCGCGATAGCGGCAAGAAATAAACTGGTTACTTTAGATAAAGCCCTTGATCCGGATACCCCAAAAAGTTTTATCAGATTATTGGCGAAGAAAATCGCGACCCCGGCCAATAATATGTTCAAGACGACCGATATGATCGTGGGGATCATACCGTATTCATCCATTATCAATAAGCACGTCGTGAGCACCGCCGGGCCTACTAAGAGCGGCGTTCCGATCGGCACGGCACCCATTTCACTGGAAGGAACTTTTCTGCGCTTCCCGGGGCTTACAAGATCTATTATCGCGATGGAGAATAAAAGCGCGCCGCCGGCCACCATGAAATCCCCAACGGTTATATTCAAAAGATTGAAAATATACCTTCCAAGAAAGATAAAACAAACGGCGAGGCATATTGCCGTGACAATGGAACTATTGATGACCTTCCGCCTTTCCCCCTTGGATAGATTATCGGTAAGCGAAAAAAAGACCGGCAATAGGCCGATCACATCGACCGCTACAAAAACAGGTATGAAAGCCAATAATATGTCCCTTAGCATGATACGCTCCTTTTGCGTGACGCGTTTTCCCGGAATCGGGCGCACAGATCATTTTTTTTCACCGCTAAATATGGATTTTATCGAATCAAGCGCTTTTGACGCCGTTTCTCCTCCGGAAGAAATTCCCTGTGAAGCGACTTCCCCTTTGGATCCGCCGAAAATATCTCCCAGGGCTTTCACCCCCTCCTCTTTGATGTTCTTCACCACGTTGGACAGATAAGGTTTTATAAGCGCCATCAGCGATTCCATGAACCCGCTGAACTCCGGGCTCTCAACAGTGCCTGTAATATCGAACTTGAAACTTGCCGGGTCCACCTGATTTAGGGCTTCGCATACCGTGGATAAAGGCACTAACCCGACCATAACGCCACGCTCAGCCGGCGACACATCATGATCTTTAAGCGATACGGAGTTGCGGGAATCTATGTTGTTGTTCACGATTTCCGTACTAGATCGCGCGGTAAAGTACCCTTCCTTAAAATCGACCGGCAAAGAATCTTTATAAATAAAGCTGACGGCGGCGAGATTTATATCCTCCGCTGATATAATGAATGTGGCACGATGGTCGTCGCCTTTAAATCCGCTCGAGTATTCCAGGTTAAGCGTACCGGCTGGGTCCCCGCCCTTATCGAGTTTACCTTTTATTTTTAACCCGTCAAAACGCGCGCCGCGCGCCGGATCTATGCCAAGATTACGGATAGATACCACCGCCTTCTCCACGTTGACGGCGGACCCGTCACCGGGATCGAGATTTATCCTTGAATCTTTTATGGTAAAATCCTTTATTTGGAACACGTACGCGTCACTAGGGGTCTTGAACTTGACCCTCCGCCCCGTCGGTAACGGCTGGATCTCTTTTTTCGTTTTTTTCGCTTCCTCTCGTTCGGCTTTTCTTTTTGCGATCGCTTCTTTTCCAAAGTTCTTTTTCACCATATCGTATACTCTGCTGACCCAGTCCTTTTTACCTTTGAACCTGTCAAATAATCCTAAAGCGTCCAAAGCCTTTTCCTCTTTTTTCGCTCCCACGAGTTTCTGAACGTTAAAACTGCCGTCGGGTTCGCCTTTGACGAGGATTTCCGCGTCCCGTATCTCTATCTTTGAGAAAACGACCTGTTTCGCCAAGAGTCTCAGCGGGCTTATCTTCATGACCGCTTTTGGGACTAGTGCTATCCTCTCATTTTCATTGTCCGGATCAAAGACCCTGATCCCTTGAATAGAGCAGGATAATGTCAGCGGCCATATATTTATCCTATCTATATCTACTTTGGCTTTGGTGTGTTTATTGACCGCGTCTATCACGACATTTCCAAAGCGGGGGGAGATGACAAGCCCTACAGCGAGCTGAAAAATTATAAGAACACCGGCAAAAATGACCGCGCCTTTAGTGTTTACTAGTTTCATCTTATTTCTCCCCCCTTACGCTGTTAGCTATATCCAATATCTTGCTTATTAGCGGCATCTGGATGAACCATTTAACGAACTTGGTTCCTTTGATCCTGTCGAAATATTTCGTCCGTAATATCACGACTCCTTTTTTAGACAATATGTACACCGGCAAGCACATAATCCCGGATATTAACAACCCTCCGGCAACAAGGGTATTATTAAGGTCTAAAAGAGCAAAGACCGGAAGATGCGTAAGTCTCACCCACACGGGCTCCAACGGCTTTATGTCGATCAAAAGATAACCTCCGACTATATCGGCAAGGCTGCTAACCCCGGAAAGATATAACAGTTTGAATATCGGCAGAACGAGCATCGCCGCGAGTTTATTTATCTTAAGAACAAAAAAACATATGAACAATAACACCGCCATGGGGCCGTTCAAAGGGATGAACCCCATGGCCATCCCCAGCGTAACTCCAAAAGCGATCTCGCTGACGGATATATTGGTACTAAAAAGCCTGACTATCTTGACCGGTAGGCCCAGTATGGGGATCATGGTAATATCCTTTCGACTTAAAAGTTCACTCAAATCACGCACGTTTCAGCGTAGGGTTTAAAGGTTCTGCCGTAGAGCACCTCCCGGCAAGCAAAACCCCATAAACTCTAAACCATAAATTCTAAACTCTAAATAAACTTAAAACTCAAAATACAAAATTCAAATCCCGAACGTCGAAATGTTGGTTTGACTTTTCAACTTAGCAAATCTATTAGTTCTGTCTCCTGGTTCATACGGTTTTAAGTTTTGCTTTTGGGACATTTGAGTTTATTTCGAGTTTAGTGTTTTGCGTTTAGAGCTTGCCATAACATTGCTTCTCGCCTCTTGTTTCTTGCTTCTCTCCCCCGCCTCTGACTCTTTGACTCTTCACCCCCGAACCGGCAAACCGGATAACTGGCTAACCGGTAAACCAACTTCGTCCTACGTCCCAGCGAGTCGGTAGGCATAGCGAACGTACTACGTCCCACGAAAACATACCCGGCAAACTAGATAACCAGCGGAACCATCGAACCTGCGTTTATATAACATCTATGACATAACCAGATTATTTTAACTCCCAAGGTGCTTTCTCGGCAAGAAAACTCTTAACACTATCCCATGTTTTGTTTTACATGGTCATTCCTGAAGCAAAACAACAAGAACTTATCAAGGATTTCCCGGACATATGACAAAAAAGGACAGGTGCCTATCCCGAAAGTTAAAAATCGGGTAGGACCTGTCCTTTAAAAAAAAGACCATAATATTTTTTCAAAGATACTTACGATATAGCCTTTTCCTTGAGATACCCCATCAACCCATCGACCGTCAATATCTTTTCAGCGATAGCTTCCGGAATAGCTATCCCGAACTCTTCCTCTAAAGCCGTCACAAGACCTATAATATCTATCGAATCCGCGCCCAGGTCGTCGATAAAATTCGCTTGAGAAGTTATAAGTTCTTTTTTTACGCCTAATTGTTCCGCTACAATGGCCCGGACGATCCCTTCAACATCTTTGGTCATGCTTCTCCCTTGTATAGCGTTCAGAGCGCCTTGAACTTACGGTTAATCCATTTCCGTTCGGGACGGGCCTCGTTGACGTTTATGTTCCGGCCGCTGAAATGCGTGAAGTTCAGCGCTTCTTTCGCTTTATCCGCTTCACTAGCGCAAGACATCTCGACGAACCCGAACCCTTTATCGTTTATTATATTGATACTCCGGACCGCGCCGTACTGGGAGAAAAGTTCTTTGAGGTCCTCTCCGGTGGTAGAATAACTTAGGTTACCGACAAAAAGTTTTTTCCCGTTCATTTATATCTCCTTTTGTTTCGGACATTTCATCTATAGCCTCCCGGATGACACTATCTATTAAGTCTCTTACCGACGTTATTTCCTTTATCCTTGAGACATTAGTTCCCGCGAACACTACCGCGTTGTCCAGATCTCCCTCAACGGCGTTTATTAGCGCTTTCGCGATACAAAAAGGGGCGCTCAAAGGATCACATGTCCTCAAACATCTGTAATTACAGCTTATCGGACGCGTCCCTCCGCGCAGCATCTCGTCGATGAACTTAGTCCTTAGGACTTTTGCCGGCATCCCTACCGGACTCTGGATGAAAACAAGATCTTTCTCGTCAGATTCCACATACATCTTCTTGTAATTGTCCGCAACGGTACATTCGTGCGTAGCCACGAACCTTGACCCCATCTGTACCCCTTTGGCGCCGAGCTTCAAAAACCTGACCAGGTCTTTCCCGTCAAATATCCCTCCGGCGGCTATGACAGGGATGTCCTTGCCATAAATTTTTTTGTATCCGTTAACCACGTCAAGCACCTCTAGCACGGACCGCTCCAAGCTGACTAGCCTGTCTGATTCCAGATCTTCGATCGAATGCCCGCCGATATGCCCTCCGGATAAAGGTCCTTCGACTATGACCGCGTCCGGTAAACGGTTATATCTTCTTTTCCATGTCTTTATCACAAGGTCAGCCCCTCTTGCGGACGAGATGAGAGGTATAAGCTTTATGGGAGATCCCTCGACATATTCCGGAAGCCTTAAAGGCAGCCCCGCTCCGGAAATGATAAAATCAGCTTTTTCTTTGGCCGTGGTCCTGGCTATATCCTCATAATTGCTGAGGGCGACCATTATATTCACTCCGATCACGCCTCTGGATAATTCTCTGGCCTTTTGTATCTGGACGATAAGATGCTCTCGTGAAGACTTAGGGACATCGCTCCTATTCTCATCTGTATCCGGCGGGAGCCCCACGCTGGCGATAGTCCCCGCGGCCCCACATTCAGCCACGGCGCTTGCCAATTCATACGTAGACACTCGTACGCCCATACCCCCCTGGATTATGGGTACTTTTATTTTCAGATCTCCTATAAGTAACGGGCTTATTTTATTATGCAAGTCGGCTTCCTGAGTGATACAGCGTTATGGGGCCCGGCTAGTTCATGGTCCTGCCTTCGCTCACTATACTTCAAACTATCCGGAGGATATCGAAAAACGCCCGTGGCCCCTTTAACTCCTCCACATGTCTACGCATGCGGCTTTACGATATTAGGGTAAAACTGACCTTTCTTGAAACAAGAACCATCGATTAAGAAGATTGTGAACAATAGGCCATGTATGGCGATTGGCAGGAAAAATCATCCACAAAGATCTAATAGATAAGACAATAACTACAACATTATAACCTTAAACCCCCTG
>CAZOMD010000023.1:0-15365 GCA_964580895.1 uncultured Planctomycetia bacterium
AGATGGGGCAAAGGGGCATATTCCAATACGCGAAACTTGTTATCATGAGGTTATCGTTTTCGGTCATATGCGTATTGAGGTAGCTCGCGAGTAGTCTGGACGCCGTTGCTCCGGGCCACCCGTTAGGATAAGTTTTGATATGATATGCGTCATACGAAAAAAATGCGCCGGGTAAAGCCGAAGAGAAAACTGCCGTGAGAATGCAGGTCAAAAGCAATTTTCTTTTTTTCACCTTTCTCAAGATGAATAGCGCCCCCGCGCCGGCTGTCATTGCCAAGGCAGGGATCGCGGGGAAAAAGAGCCAAGGAGTTTTGAGCCTGAAAAGAAGAGATATGGGTAGGTACGTCCATAATAACACTAATAACGGCGGCGCCCATTTGTAATGCCTTTTCGCGAAAACATTGAAAAGAACGTAAACAAAGCCGATCATGAGAAAAGGCAAGATAAGAATACCGGCGTCGTAGTAAAGTTTTTTAATGTAATAGCTGAAAGGGGCCGTCCATAGCGCGCTGTAATCGGTTTTTGTGAAAAAGAAACTTACGCCATGTGTCGTCATCCTGCTGAAAAAAATGTACCACCACGACGATATGGCGATGACAAGGGCGGCCAGGAAGGTTATTTTTTTTATAAATAATTTTCGGTTCTCGAGAAAAAGCATGGAAGAGGCGGCAAAAGCGAAAAAAATACCGTTTTCCTTGCTCAACAGGCTCAAAGAAAGCATGACCCCCGAAAGGAATATTTGTCTATTTGAAAGCAGTAGTAGCGCGAAGTATCCCAGGAAAGAAGCCAGGCAGTCCCTTTTTATCCATGTGTCATAACCGATAGCACACGGCATGACGCAGAGGAAAAAACCGGAAAGCCAAGCATAACGGCGTCCCCCTATCTTCGCGCTGAAGAAATAGATCGTCAGAAATGTGCCGTAAGAAAAAGCGAGAGAAAGCCACTCGAGCCGGATATCTATCCCAGGCGATAGAGGAAAAAGGAAAGAAGCGAAGGACATATACAGAGGCGGATGGAACCGGTAGAACCAGTAGAACGGGTCATTGACAGCCCCCAGTATAAACGCTCTAAGAGAAAGTATGTTCCAAGCTTCATCCCACATCAGGAGATGTCCGATGGTCTTTACTCTTAATGTGAAAAAGAGAATGGTCAGGACAAAAAGTCCCGCGAGTAGACCTTTTTTGTTGGTGGACATCGTGAGCTGAGGCATATATGCGTTACATTTTATCATTTTTGAAGGGTAAGTCAATTAGGGTGCTGCATATTTCCTTTTGTCTCTTCCTGTCAACTGTCTAACGCATTGGTCACTTAACTTGACAAGCACTATTAGGTATGATAACCTTACCTTGACATTACTATTATATATATATACTGGCGAAGAAAGGAAATTTACCGGTGATCGCCGATATCTTTTCTGGAAAATAATGACAAAAAAAACAAGCCGGAAGGATCTTATTGTTGGGCTAGACATTGGCAGTCATTCGATCAAAGTGGTGGCTGTGAAAGATGAGTTAGGCGAGTCTATCCTTACATCCTATAACATTAAGAAGATACCCTCAGCTACAAAACCTTCTGAAAAAGTTGCTTTAGTAAAAGAAACACTGGAAGAGATAGATCTTAATCCAGCGTCCGTTAATGTTTCGGTCTCCGGACCTAACGTTATAGTACGTTTTATCAGCCTGCCGAAGATGACGCCGCTACAGTTGAAAGACGCTCTCGCGTACGAAGCCGAAAAATATATTCCGTTCAATGTCAACGAAGTTGTGATCGATTCTATTATACTTGGGCCGGCCGCGGAAAGCGGCCAGATGAACGTTCTTTTGGCGGCCGTGAAAAAGGACGCGATAGAGAGCAGGATAAAACTTGCTAAGGATATCGGCATCCTGGTTGAAGTGATCGACATAAATCCATTTGCCATATTTAACTTATTTACCGCGTACAATCCTCTCGGAGAAGATGTTTCCGCTTTTATTGACCTAGGTCATTCTTTTACCGACATTCTTATATCCGAAGGGAAGACCCCGTCTTTTATGCGGCAGCTCCAGATAGGCGGGAAAGATATTGTAGGGGCCCTCTGCAAAGATTTGGCAGTTACTCCTGAGAAGGCGGAGGAGCTGATGCTGGGGAAGGAACCAGGCGGGGAGGAACAGGTGGCCGCCGCTATCAAGCCAGTTCTTGAAAATCTGGTCAAAGAGCTGCAGTTATCGTTTAGTTATTTTGAGAATAGACGCAATAAAAGTGTGGTTAATATATTTTATACGGGCGGGCTTACATATGTTAAAGGAGTTCTGGAACATCTCGACGCCAACATGAACGTAAGTTCGAAGACATGGAATCCGGTCGCGAATATGAAGGTATCGGAGGCCCTTGTAAGACAGGATCTTGAAATGGTTTCCTCGAAGTTAACGGTTTGCCTGGGTCTTGCGCTACGGCGCGGATAAGTGGAACAGGCCCATGGCGGGAAAGACAACGGACGTTGCCATATGATAGAACTTAATCTTTTGCCAGAAGAGCTGAAGAAGGTGAAAGAACGGACGCTTGAACTCCCGGATATGCCGGTTATGTCCATAATGTTGGGATTAACCGTAGTGCTCGTTTCTTTGCATCTTATTTTGTTTCTTTTTGTGTCGAACGGGAAGAATTTGACGGTCACGTTGCAAAAAAAATGGGAACAGATGCAGCCTCAGAACGCCAAAACCGAAGAAGTCGCGCGGGAATTGTCAGAGCTTGAAAATAGAGGCGGGGCTATACGTAAGATCGCGAAACCCAAGCTTAAATGGACGGAAATATTTTCAGGGGTAAATAGAGCGATCATATCTAATGTCTGGCTGTCTGAAATGGATGTTCGATATTCTCAGGAAATAAAGGAAGGGCAGTTGGGGGATGTGATGCCGTTAAGTCTGGACATAACCGGGTACGCTTTGGGGTATAGCGAAGAAGCCACTTCGAGCGTCGCTAAATTTATAACCAGCATCAAGAACGAGGAAGGCTTGTCCGGATATTTTCAGGAGATCGAGCTGCAAAGCATGCGGAACAGGAATCTTGCCGGGGAAGAAGTGATGCTTTTCAAGCTCGGATGTAGCTTCAAGAAAGGCCCAGAAGATCAAAAGGCAGTGGTGGAAACCAAGAAATAAGGGCATATGACAACCGAACTTGTCGCGATTAAAAGGAAATTGATAGAAGCGTGGAAAGAGGAGAGACTCCGGAAACTGATCATTCTTGTCGCGGGACTGGCGGTGGCGGCTGTGTATGGTTCTATCTTTATCGTGCCGAAAGTAGTGGAGCTCCCGAAAGTATCGAGGGAAATAAATGATCTGAACCGAAAGATCGATCTTGTGGGGGACAGGGTCCGAAGGCTTGACTCCATGAAACAGAAACTGAACGACCTTAAGGGAGAGATGGAAGGTTACGCGAAAGGGCTCCCAAAAGAAAAAGAAATCCCTGAGTTCTTGGAAGAACTTTCTTCGATAGCCAAGGTCTCGGGTATCAAAATATTGAGCATAACGCCTTCCGCGCTTTCCGGGGCGCAAGGAGGAGGACACTATAAGGAGATGCCGATCAATATATCGGCGAAATGCGGATATCACCAGCTAGGGCAATTCATTTCGGAAATTGAGTTAAGTAAAAGGTTCATTACGGTGGGGGATCTGCAGATCCGGCAAGATGAGAATACTCCCAGTAAACATCTTGTCAACATTGTTTTGATCGCGTATGTGGCAGTTGATGAAAAATAATAAAACTAAGGGAATAGTAATTCTTGTGTATGTAGCCATTGTCGGGCTTATGGGACCTCTCGTGTCCGACAGGCTTTACGCCCAAGGGTATGACCCTGAAGGGCGACGGGATCCTTTTGTGCCCCTGGTAGGAGTCGTCGAGGAGGGGGAGATGGAAGGGGTGGGAGGAGTGCTGTCCATTGAGGACGTGACGGTACAGGGGCTTTTGATCAACCCGGATGGCACGCGAAGCGCTATTATTAACGGCGTGATAATCAAAGAGGGGGAGACGGTCGAACAGCTATGTGTCAGATCTATAAGCGATAACGCGGTAGTCGTGGAGATAGATAAAGTAAAACACGAACTTAAACTTTATGAAGAACGGTGAGGATAATCCGTAAAATTTGAAACGGGGGTTATAAAAATGACAAGAAAATATTTTAAGTTCGCCGGATATCTCGGAAGATGGATATTTTTATTCCTATTCGTGGTGCAGGCGGCGCCCGTCCGCGCGTACGGAGAAGCGGCCTCTACCGCCGGTGGGAGCGTGATAGCGACGGTCTCGCAGCCGGACGCGGAAACCATAAAACAGAGCCTGCCCAAGCCTGGCAACGTTACGGTCAATTTTAAGGAAGTGGAAATTACGACAGTACTTCAGTATCTTTCGGAAGTGAGCGGAGTTGATATAATCCCGGCCCCCGGGGTAGAAGGCACTGTTACCATGAGGCTAAGGGATAAACCCTGGCAGGTCGCGTTGGACATAATTACAAGGAATTATGGATACGCGTATTCGAGCGACGCAGAGCAAGGGATAATCCGCGTTCTCCCAAAAGACCAGCTGCACTCGGAAGAGCCGCAGACCGAGGTAATCCCGCTTAACCACATAATCAGGGAGATCGAGCTGAGCAAGTCAAGCGGTGGTAGTTCCGGTGGAGGCGCTATGGCTAGTTTGACAGGGGCCGTTGCCACACAGGGAGCTTCTTCCTCTGGCGACGACGTGACGATCAAAGAGAAAAAAGAGACCATTGACCAACTTTTGCAGGCGGTCAGGGCGGTCATAAGCACCGATGCCGGGGAAAGCGCGACTTTTATCTCCAGCTCGAACGCTATCATCGTTACCGCGATACCGACAAGGATAAACGCTGTAAAGGCGATGTTAGAGAAGATCGATAAAAAAACACCTCAAATTATGCTCGATGCCAAGGTTATCGAGATAGGGCTTACCTCCGACGAACGGTTCGGGGTTGATTGGAACGCGATAATAACCGCTTCGGGCGCTAGAAGACCTACGACGTTTCCCTTTAAAAATAGCGGTGTTCTTCCCGGGCTATCCGGCCACGAGCAGAGGCTGTTTTATCCCGCGAGCGACGGGTATGACGGGAGAACGGATTTCCCCATTATGAACTTACTTACGACCACGACGGCATTGCCGGTTCCCCTTACGATAGACCCTTCGGATTCGGCTCTTTTCACGTATGGGACACTGGACTTCAGTACTTTCAGCGCGACGTTGAGCCTTCTTAAAGAGAGAGGCGATACGGAGATACTGTCGAGCCCCCGCATAACTACTCTGAACAACCAGAAAGCGGCTATCAAAGTAGTCGACAAGATAATGCTGCAGAAAACCATCGAAACGACACAGACCGCGGATCTTGTGACAGTCGAGTTCGAGGACGCCGAAGACGCGCGGGAAGTTGGCGTAAAGCTTACCGTTATCCCCCATGTGAATGAATCAGGGGATATCTCCGTAAACTTGCTGCCGGAAGTTTCGACAAATTCCGGTTTTACGGAATTGAGCGTCAATGCTACGGATTCAACGATAGCCCTGACGTTCAGCTCCCGCGAGGCCAACACGATAATACGAGTTAAAGACGGGGAGACGATATTTATCGGCGGGCTTATCAAGAAAAACGTTACTTTGACCGATAATAAATTGCCGATCCTGGGTGACCTGTTAGGCGGAGTGCCGCTTCTGGGGAGCGCGTTTCGCTATGAAGCGGAAAATGTGACGCGCACGGAGATAGTCTTTTTTATCACAGTGCATATAATCCCGGAAAGTTACGATTCGGTGACAAAAGCAGGCATGGTAGACAGGTATGAAAATTATATTACGGAGAAACGGGAAGATGTCCTGCTTAAAGAGAAGGACGAGAAATCGAAAAAGGACAAAAAAGGGACTGGCACAACCGCAAAGAGCGATGATACGGGGGTGAGTGAACTAAAAAGCGAGGAAGAAGTCGTGCCTGTATATACCCGAAAAAAAGAATATAAGCCATTTTTGGATTTTAGACAGGGTCAATAGTATTTGAGGTTTTAACGGTGGATAAGCGTTCCCGGACCGGATATCGGTGAAGAAGTTTGTTGGGGTATCGCGTGCGCGCTTTGGAAGGGAGTGTTCGGATTTTTTATATTGCTGCAGCTGGATTGGTCTTGATCTTAATAGGGGTTATTCGCGATCTCAATTTTGTTTTATCTCGATCCATCGGCTTCGTGCCATGGCCGGGGGGCCCATATTCTTATGAACAATGCAAACATCTATTTCAAGTATCGCGTTTTTTTCGAAAAAAAAGGCTTAATGGTGTATATTTCACATCTCGATCTTATGACCCTTATTCGAAGGGCGATAAGACGGGCAGCTTTGCCGTTTGTTCTTACAAAAGGTTTTACTCCGCGTGTGAGGATCAGCATGCCAAGGGCCTTAAAGCTTGGCGTTGAAAGCGGCAATGAGGAAATGGTTTTATGGCTTGGGTCTAGAATGATCGCGAGCGATATCGGCCGGTTGTTGAACAGCACTCTCCCTGAAGGGGTGAGGATCACGGAGGTGTTGGGTCTGTGAAGGATATTAAACGGATTTAAATTTTGAAAGGGATTTAAATGAACAGAAGAAAAGAAAAGCAAGTACCGAGTGAAAACACAGGCAAGGAAATACTTATTAATGTGGGCCCTGCCGAAAAAAGGGCGGTCATACTTCATAACGGCAAGCTTATGGATTTTTTTATGGAGAGGGAAAGCGAAGGGCATTACGCGGGCAGCATCTACAAGGGAAGGGTTAAATCGATCCTGCCCGGGATAGAGGCGAGTTTTGTGGACATAGGGAGAGAGAAAAACGGGTTTTTGCATGTGAGCGATGTTATTGACAAGGGCGCGGTTTTAAAAGAGATGCTTCCGGATGAGGACGAGACGGCCTTCCGTCCAAGGATCGAAAAACCGTCCGGGAAAATAAAGGATATACTAAAGACCGGGGAAGACATTATTGTGCAGGTGGTTAAAGAAGCGATGGGGACGAAAGGTCCCAGGCTTACCACGTTCGTAAGCGTTCCCGGGAGATATATAGTTCTTACCCCGTTTGATAATACCGTTGGGATTTCAAGAAGGATCGTGGATCCGGTCGAGAGAAAAAGGATACGGGATATACTTGAGAGGATCAGTGTCGAGGCTAAGACGGGGTGCATAGTTAGGACGGCCGCGGAAAAGAGGTCGGAAGAAGAACTTAAGGGCGAACTCAAATATCTCATAGGGCTTTGGGAAAGGATAAAGTCCCGGTCTGAGAAAAACCAGGCTCCTATAACGATCTATGAGGAATACGGGATAGTTCTTCGAATGATAAGGGATGTTTTTACGGAAGATATGAGCCAGCTCATAGTCGATTCAAAAGAGGAATATAACCGCATAATCAAGTTTCTGAAAGCCTTTATGCCGTCGTTGCATAGGAAGGTGAAACTCTATACGGGAAATACTCCGCTTTTTCAGAAATATAACCTTGAAAAAAAGATCGATGAAATATTTGAAAAAAAAGTACATCTTAAAAGCGGCGGGTATCTTGTCATAGAACAGACGGAAGGCGTGGTCGTGATAGACGTTAATACGGGAAGTTATGTGGGTAAAAGGAGTTTGGAAGAGACCGCCTTCAAGACGAATGTCGAGGCCGCGGAGGAGATCCCGAGGCAGCTTATGCTTCGCGATATCGGCGGGATCGTTATTATAGATTTCATAGACATGGAAGAAAAGGATCACCGTGACAAGGTCTTCCACGCGTTACAGTATGGATTGAAGGAGGATAAGGCGAAGATAAGC
Source organism: uncultured Planctomycetia bacterium (assembly GCA_964580895.1). GTDB lineage: Bacteria > Omnitrophota > Gorgyraeia > Tantalellales > Tantalellaceae > CAZOMD01. The sequence continues at coordinate 7,788 of CAZOMD010000023.1, forward strand.
CTCAAGGCGATATCGCAGTTCGGCATAGTAGAGATGACGCGCCAACGCATGCGGAAAAGTGTCGAAGGCACCTCACATGTGGAGTGCCCATACTGCGGTGGCAAGGGGATGATCAAAAGCGTTGATACTATAGCTATCGAGGCTGTCCGTCAGATAGAGCGGACGCTGATGAAAAACAGGCATATTCACAATTTAAAGGTCACGGTCCATCCGGACATAAATAAAGTGCTTCTGTCAAATCAGGCCAGGATGCTGAGCGACATACAGCGGAAAAGAAGATGTAAGATAGAACTCCGCGAGGACAGATTTTTGCACATCGAGGATATTATGACCGAAGAGATGCTATAAGCCGGGGACGTTAAATATAAAAAATTAACGAAGAATTAACACATTATGGTTAGGAGATGATGCAAACGAGAGGTATACTTAAAGTGTGGGGTGTAATTGTTTAAAAAAGCAAGATACTACGCGTTGCGTATATGAGGGGCCTATGTGCTCAATGCCGATGGGGAAAAAAGGAATGTCGCTTGTTGAAGTTGTGGTGGCGATAGCGCTTTTAGCGATAATCACAACGTCGATAGGGTCAGCTCTCTCTCAAAGTTCAGTTTTTTCCAGCAGGATCGAAAGGATATATCAGACTTCGTATATCGCCCAGAGGAGATTAGAACTTTTAAAACGTTTTGATCTAGCACAACTTCCATCGGCGGTGGAATCAAATGTAAAGGTTGATGTCGATGGCAATATCTCAAGCACCGGTAAATTCTTGCGGTCGACAGCGGTTACTTCTGATTACGATAGCAACGCCTCTTTGGTAAAAGTAAAAGTGACGGTTTATAAACACAAGATTGGGATAAAGGGCGGGGAGGAGAATACTGTTTTGGGTGAACCTGTGATCATGGAAACGTTATTCACGGATAAAAAATAAACTATTAATTTTCCGGATGGGAAAATGAAGCTGACTATTAAAGGACAAAAAGGTTTTACTCTTGTGGAAGTGATGTTCGCTTCGATAACGTCGGTCTTAATGATCACGATATTGATGGCCGTGTGGTTGTACACTTATACGAGTTGGACAGGCGAAACAGAGAGGGTGTCCCAGCGGGCCGGGATGATGAAGGCCATCGAAACTATCAAAGGGGATATGCGCCTTACGTCGCTGACAAGCGCTTCTTTTTATCCTGCCGGGAGCGGCCCGTATTCCGGGATAAGCATTCCGTTCGCGGCGGTCAACGCGAGCGGGTTATATAACCTTAACGCTCAGGGGAAAATAGACTGGCAGAAGACTATCGTGTATCACGTTTATAACGAAAGTGACGGGACAATGACGCTCCGGAGGACCGTAATATCTCCCCGGGATAACACTTTATCAGATGCCCAGATATATGCCCAACTCCAGAGCATTGTGGGCTCCGGCGGGGGAGTAGCGAATTCCACGACAGACACGACGTTCTTGGAGAATGTGGAAACGTTCGAGGTTTCATCTCTATCAAGCTCATTCGATTTCTACGAAGATTCAAGTAGCCCCGTTAACGCGGGGAAAGCCGTTTTTGGATGGGTCAAACTTGGCTCGGGGGAACACACGATAAATTTCGAAGTAACGGGGAAGAATAGCTCTTCGGTAGGGTACAGCTTTGGTTTTGACAGGCTGATGATTGAGCCGTCGGGAAGCTACAGGGAGGCCGAGTATTATATCTCTTCCTTCGCGCCGGAAGGCATGCTGGTCGAAAGTGGCGGGTCGGCGAGCAGGGTTTTCGCGACGGGATGGAGCAACAATAATTTTCTTGAATTTGGCGCGGGCGGGGTCTCGAGTTACATAGAGTTTTCCGATAATTATGACTTGTGGAGGGAGTCGGCGTTCGATAAAGCCGTATTGACCAATTGCAAAAAGGACGGGGAAGAAGCCCGTGTGCTTTTGGATATGCCGGCGGCGGGGCTTGACGGCAGTTATTCCTGGTTCGTGCACGAGGAGGCGGGGGATACTGTGCTTGAGGGACATGAAGGAGGCCTGCCCCTTGCCGCGCCTGTTACGGTGAGGACAGTTGTTAAAAGCGCTAACATAGACCGGGACGGGGATTTCATAAGGTTGCGGTTCCGGGCGTCGGATGCGGATGACATTACGATCGATAAAGCCTATATCACGCTGCGGTCGGGTTCTTCGGGAGCTAACGGACTCGCGAACCAGTCCACGGCAGGGCACACGGTAGCCGAATATCATAGACATCAGCAGCTCTTTTTTTACGATAGTTCAGGGAATATAACGGAAGGCGCCACCATTTCGTCTGCCCAGGATGCCTGGACGGCCTGGACAGCGTTTCCGTTAAGGATGGCGAGCGATTATTTGATTACCGTATATATTTCGGACACGACAGCTACAGACTACAGATACTGGGAAGGGGCGGATTCCAATGTCCGTACGTATTGTGTCAGTGGGGCGGATACTACTTGCGCCGGTACTCCGGACTGGTCCGGGTATACTATCGGGGCGACTTCAAAGGACATTTTTACGGTTGCCAATATTGACGTTTGGGCTAATACAGGAACGGTGGAATCGCAGATTTTTGATACTACGCTTTCTTCTCCCTCTTATGACACGGTAAAGTGGTCTGAGGAGAAACCCGCTGATACAAGCATTGTTGTAAAAGCGCGGTCTTCTTCGAACGAGGAGATGATCGGGGCTACGGACTGGGCTTCTATCGCCGGGACGAGTTCCAGCCCTTCCGGGCTTTCGATCGGGGGTGGGCGGTATCTTCAGTTCTATGTTACGTTGTTGCCGGGTGTCATATGGTCGGGGGGGAGTAGTACGCAGTCGTATGTCCAGTATATAACGAATCAGTTAGCCCTGCCTGTGTATCAGTTCCCGTCCGACGGGTCCGTCTTTCTGACCACAAGCACGGTAGCGCCGTGGATAGACGATGTCGAAATACAATGGTCGGGTACCGGGGACAAGATCTGCGCCATAGCGGGGAACATCGCTAAACAGAATAATTATGGACAGGTTAAAGTTACTGTCGACAGCAAGGAGCTTTTGAAGGTCCTTAGCGTGCACATAAAAACGTCCAAGGTGCATTATAAAAGGACTATTGTGGAAGAGGACTACGTAGATATGGAGCCGAGGAATACGGGGAAATGATGATGAAGAACACGATTTTTACAATGATCCGGCGGAGCGCCCGCAAGGACAAGAAAGGCGTGGTTCTTGTTCTTATGATGGCTTTTACGGCCATTATTGTGGCAAGTACGGTTTCGCTCTCGACGATGATAGGGAACGATGTCAGTATTATTAGGCACATCAAAGATATGGAGCAAGCCAGATATCTCGCCGAGGCGGGGATAAACCATGCGTTGGCAAAGATGAAGACGGAGGGTTTTTTAGCCCGTGCCGATTTTAACGGTGTCTTGGATACCGGTTCGTATTCGGTCGCTTACACGACGGTTTCAGGCAGATATCTCGCCACCTCAACAGGGACGACCTCACTGGGAGAGACAAAGACGATCTCGGTGGAAGTGAAGGATAATACGCCAACCGCGTTATTGTATTTCTCCGGCGCCGGCAACGATGTAGCGCTGAAAGTCCACACGAATATCGAGGACGCCTCGATCATCGGAGATCTCCACGCGAACCACAATGTCAATCTTATAGTGCAGAGTCACGCGCAGCTAACTATCTCCGGAGATGTGTCGGCTACAGGCGAGGTATGGGAAGGTAGTCAGCATTACGATTCCGACAATAAGGACACGGATCTTTACATAAACGGTGTAGCTAATGACGCGGCGACGATCTATGAAGGGGCGGCGCCGATAACCGTCCCAGTTTTTGACTATGATGCGTATAAAGAAGAGGCCGTGGCGTCCGGGAACTACTAAAGCGGGGACCCGACATTAACCGGCACGCTTACCCCTGGGAACGGTATCGTTTACGTGGATGGAGATGTTACAATTTCCGGTTCTTGCACGTTGAACGGCGGTCTTATCGCGGACAGCGTTGATATCCCGAAAAATGCTGTTCTTACCCAAATAAAAACCGGGGACAGGAACGTCATTATTGCGAAGGTGGATGATGTAAGGGTAGGGGGTCAACTGGCGGTCCAGGAAGCGGTCGTGTTCGCGGCAAGAGATATCCTTACATATGAGCAATGGGGGCCGGTTGTAAATATAACCGGCAGTATGATAGCGATGCGTGATGTAAACATGTGGAATGTGCGGACGCATCTATACTATGTGCACAAATATATCGTTCCGCCGGATATGACGGACGAATCCAGCGGGATTTCAGTTGTTGGGTGGAATGATTGATTTTTAGCCAAGGGTCTTGTAGGTCTCTTCTCCCGTGTCTTCCTATTTATTGTGCTTGACATTTTATTCCCCTTTTGATAATATTAATATCTATTTTTGGTTGACGTAGGCTCCAGGCAGGGTCTGGGAGGTTTTTTGTTGTCGTAAGTGTTGGTATTTAAATATTATATGTAAAATTAGAAAAGAGGTGACTTCGCAGCTTAAACGCTTGTAAATTTCTGGCGAGATTTACTGCGCAGGCCGCGGAGTTAATTCGTTCCCGTGTTTTCTTGCGAAAGCAAGAATGGGGACTCATTAAGGAGAAAAAATGTACGCGATAATCGATATTAAAGGAACACAGCTAATAGTGGAAAAAGATGAGGTTGTGCAGGTCAACAAATTGGCCGATGCCGAAAAAATATTTAAAGTAGATAAAGTTCTTTTCGGTAAAAAAGGGTCGACTTTGTACGTAGGGGATCCATATGTTAAAGACGCTTTTGTGGAATGTGAGGTCATTGGGGATACCCGCGGGGACAAAAAAATCGCCTTTAAATACCGTGAAAGAAAAAGTTCACAGTCTACCAGGGGACATCGGCAGGATCTGACGGAACTAAGGATAAAGGAGATATATTTAGGCGGATCCGACAAGGAGACAACGGAAAAGGCCGTTAAACCTAAAAAGACGGATCTCGCTAAAAATGCGGAATCAAAAAAGAAGATAGTGGATAAAGGTACGGAATAGAAATATTTTCGTCGCGGGGGACGGCCCTGCGGGGTACATAAGTTCCATAGGAAAGTGGCGGGGGTACAGTCATGGCGCATAAAAAGGGGCAAGGATCATCTAAGAACGGGCGCGATTCCAATTCACAGCGACTTGGCGTAAAAAGCTACGGCGGGGAGATGGTAACCGCCGGAAGTATAATTGTCCGGCAGACGGGTACGCGTTTTTACCCGGGCAGGAATGTCGGGCTAGGTAAGGACTACACGCTTTTCGCGAAGTGTGACGGAGTGGTGTCTTTTTCGGGTAAAAGGGTAGTCAACATTATCCCCGAATAACATGCTTATTGATCAGGTAAAGATCTATGTCGCAGGCGGCTCAGGCGGCGATGGATGTCAAAGCCTGTTCAGGGACATATATCACAGAAGAGGGGTACCTGACGGCGACTCAAAAGAAAAAGGCGGAGATGTTATTATACAGGCCGACCCCAATCTTTTAACACTTCTCGATCTACGTTATAACCAACATCATAGAGCCAAGAGCGGAAAAAACGGCAGTTCAAACAATAAATTCGGGCGTACAGGTGAAGACCTGATAGTACGCGTCCCTCCGGGTACTGTTATTAAAGACGCGGAGACGAATTTCATTATCAGGGACCTCGCGAAGAGCGGGGAGAAGGTCATCGTCGCCAAAGGCGGAGCCGGCGGGAAAGGCAACACAAAATCTTCTTCGGCGACACCGGGGGCGCAGGGCGAGACACGCACACTATTTCTTGAGCTCAAGATGGTCGCTGATGTAGGTATTATAGGTCTGCCTAACGCCGGGAAATCGACACTAGTATCCGCTATATCAAAGGCAAAATCCAAAGTAGCCCCATATCCATTCACCACGAAAAGTCCGAAGCTGGGTGTAGTTGAGCATGATGACGATACCTTTATCGCCGCGGATATGCCCGGGCTTATAGAAGGTGCGCACAAAGGACGTGGGCTCGGGGACAGGTTCTTAAAACATATAGAACGGACAAATGTTCTCGTGCATCTCGTTGATATGGACCCGGTCGACGGTACTGACCCAACCGAGAATTATTCCAAGCTTGAGAAAGAATTGATAGAATATGGGAAGGGCGTGGCCGAAAAACACCGTATAGTGGCCGCGAACAAAATGGACCTCCCGGGGGCCGCGGAGAACTTAAAAAAGTTCAAGAAGAAGGTGAAGGGCAAGATATGGCCTATATCGGCCGAACGAGGGGACGGGCTTAAAGAGCTCGTTTCCGAGATGCATAGAAGGGTCAAAGATGACAGGGAAAAAGATACGAAGGATGACAGTAAAGATTGGGACGCGAGTTCTTACTGACGCGGACAACCAAATAGACATAGGGGTTATACGGAAACTGGCGGACCAAGTCTCACAGTTAAAGGGACGGGGTATTGATGTAATCGTGGTAACTTCCGGGGCTATAGGATCGGGACTTGGGATATTAGGCCTAAATCGCAAAGGGAGGTCTTTATCGGAACTTCAGGCGGCGGCGAGCGTGGGACAGAACCACCTTATGGACATATACAGTGAGTGTTTTAAAAAGAACGGGAACATAACCGGGCAGATACTGCTTACGCAGGAGGACCTGAACGACAGACGACGTTTCCTGAACCTAAGGTACACCCTTAATACTTTGTTGGCATATAAAGCCGTTCCGATAATAAACGAGAATGATTCCGTATCTAACGAGGAGATCAAGTTCGGTGATAACGACAGGTTGTCGAGCCTTGTCGCGGACATGGCCGAATCGGATATGCTGGTCATACTTACCGATGTTGACGGGCTTCTAGGCCAGGACGGGCAAGTGATCAGGTCGGTCGACAACGTTGATGGCGGGATAAGAGCGCTTTGCAAGGGGAAGGGATGCGAGACCGCGACGGGAGGAATGGCGACAAAATTGGATGCCGTGACGACTGCCGCGCATGCCGGTATCGACTGCATAATCGCGCGAGGCAGGGAAAAGGATGTTCTGTTAAAAATTGCCGATGGGGACGGAATAGGCACGTTTTTTAAAGCGAAAAATAGATCTTTGAAAGCCAGGAAGAGATGGATAGCGTTCGGGAAAAGGCCTAAAGGACGTATAACGGTGGATGACGGGGCGGAGAAGGCTGTCGTTGAGAGGAATAAAAGCCTTCTTCCGGGAGGAGTTAACAAGGTAAACGGGGTGTTCTTCGCGGGCGATGTTGTCGAGATAGTCTCGTCAAAAGGGGATGTAATCGCTAAGGGTCTTGTCAATTACTCGTCCGAAGAAGTCGCGATGATCAAGGGGCTTAAATCCGATGAGATCGAAAAGGTCCTTGGATACAAGGATTACGACGAGCTCATCCACAGGGATAATCTGGTAGTAACGGGGAAGTCGGAAGAATAGTTTTGGGAAGAAGAAGTCATGACGAAAGAAAAACGTACAAAGATCGGGGAGATGCTCAAAACGGCGCGTGAAGCCGCGACCCGCTTAAGCGTCATGGGGGAGAAAGAAAAGAACAGGCTGCTCCTTTCGATGGCGGAGGCTCTTTCCGGGGCGAAGAAGGATATTCTTATCGCCAATACGGTCG
>CAZOMD010000023.1:15375-21983 GCA_964580895.1 uncultured Planctomycetia bacterium
AAAAAAGGAAGATATAAGGCTTATAGGCTATAATTCATTTCTTTTGAAAAACATCAAAAAAAACTTTGACTCTGCCCTTGTGCAGGTATGGTTTAGCGACAAGGCCTTTTTGGACAGGCTCAAGCTCGATGAAAAAAGGATCGAGGGTATGTGCTCGATGATACGGGACGTCCAGGCGCTGGAAGACCCGGTAGGGAGGGTCTTAGAGAAAAGAACCCGCCCCAATGGGCTTATTATAGAAAAAGTGAGGGTACCGATTGGGGTCATCGGTATTATATATGAAGCGCGGCCGAATGTGACCGCTGAATGTATAGCTCTTTGTTTAAAATCCGGAAACGTCGTCATATTAAGAGGCGGGTCGGATGCCATAAATTCCAACAAGGCAATTTATGCCGCGCTTCGGGAGGGAGTGTCGAAGTGCGGTATGGTCGAAGAGATGTTCTTTCTGATAGAGGATACATCAAGAGGATTTGTAGATGAATTGCTCTCGTCTTCCGGCAAGATCGATCTTATTATGCCGCGAGGCGGAGAATCCCTCATAAAGGAAGTTGTTGAAAAAAGCCGGGTACCTGTTATTAAGCATTATAAAGGGATATGCCATGTCTATGTCGATTCAAACGCGGACCTCGAGATAGCCAAGAATATTTGTATGAACGCTAAAACCCAGCGTCCGGCCGTGTGCAACGCGATGGAAACAATGCTTGTTCATCGCGAGATAGCGGAAACTTTTTTAAGGTCAATATTCCCGAAGCTGCGCGATAGCGGCGTTAGGATCAAGGGTTGCGTCGAGACGCGAAGGATACTCGGGGATCAGGTCGAAAAGATTTGTGATGAGGATTTTTCGACCGAATGGCTTGATCTTATCCTGAACATTAAGGTGGTTGGGTCTGTCGAAGAGGCCATCGGCCATATAAGGCGCTTTGGTTCTAATCATTCCGACGCGATCGTGACGCAGGACGCGGCCAAAGGAGATAAGTTCGTGAAAGAAGTCGATTCCGCGGTGGTATACATAAATGCCTCGACCAGGTTCACGGATGGCGGAGAATTCGGGAAAGGCGCCGAGATAGGGATCTCGACCGACAAGATCCACGCGCGGGGTCCGATGGGTTTAGAGGAACTGACATCGTATAAATATATCGTGCACGGGAACGGACAGGTCCGCTCATGAATTTTAAGGGAACGTCGAGATGATCGTGAGGGAAAGGCTTCTCTTAGATTGAGAATAATTTGGTGAACGGCCATGAAAATAGGGTTACTCGGCGGAACTTTTAACCCCATACATATAGGGCATATGCTTCTGGCTCAGGAGTGTTGGCATCAGCTTGAGCTTGATAAAGTGATCTTTGTGCCTGTGAACGAGCCTCCGCATAAAGGCCTCGCATGTAACGTGTCCGCTGCCGACCGGCTTAATATGGTCCGGCTCGCGCTTGAGGATGACGGCCGCTTTGAGATATCCACCTTTGAGATAGATAAAGGCGGCACATCATACTCGATCAATACCGCGCGCCATTTTAGAAAATGTTTCAGGAAAGATGATGAACTATATTTTTTGACAGGGGCGGATTCGGTTCCGGGACTTCCGGAGTGGAAAGATATAGATAAATTACTTGAGATCGTTATTTTGGTCGTAGCGTCCCGACCGGCGTTCGAGATCCCCGGGGCAGCGCGCGAAGGGGTCAAAGCGCTGAATATCCCTCTTGTAGACGTCTCATCGACGATGATAAGAAAGAGGATAAAGGGGAAGGAACCGATAGATTTTCTTGTCCCTCCGCGCGTAGTGAAGTATATCAGGGAAAAAGGGCTATATCTGGATTAGGCGCGTATTTTGTGACAGTCTAGTCCTCCGGTAAAGATCTACGTCATTTTGAGTTGCTGATCCGGCCCTCGCATGCTTCTCGCGGGGACGCTCATTTTCCCCCGCGAGGAAAATTTCGCTTGGGCACTCGGCCTCGCTCTCCCTCGCTTTCGCTCGGGATCCATGCCCGCTTCGGCCTCATGACGCCCCGCTCAAAGCATGCTAGGTCCGGATCAAAGTAACGCCATGGGGCATATGACAATATCGTATTTGAACGTAAGTTGTCTTGGGCATTCTGACAGGGCTTCACGAGCCTCGCAAGCTTGGTCTCTCCGAAGCTATAGTATTTAGCCATAAGGATATAATTTGGCTATCAATTACCAAAACCATTTGTAATTTGGCGAAGGAGAGTTGCGAGACGAATGTAGGGAAAAATTTTTCGCAGGAAAAAATTTTACGTCCCTGGAGGAATGCCCAAGACAGCTCACGTTGTAACAGTCTACCTCTCGATACAATTTGTTCCGCGGATAGCCATTACGCGTATCACTATAGGCACCCGCTAAACATTTACCGTATTTTTAGCGGGATTGACGCGGAAAAGCATCTTTTATTTCCTTGACATTTGAAGGGCGTATGATAAACTTATCCCGAAGTTGCTGTAGGTGCTGATAAAAGACATGATATAACGTATTAATTCGTCGAGAACTTATATTCTGTAACATGTGAATTGTTAACAGTTTAAAGGAGGGACTACAAATGGCGGAAGCTTATTGCGTAAAATGTAAGGCTAAGAAGGAAATTAAGGATTCAAAAGAAGTGACTATGAAGAATGGCCGTAAAGCGATAAAAGGTAAATGCCCGAGTTGTGGGACCGGCATGTATAGGATACTCGGTAAGTGATCTTACGCCCCGTTTGTTTCAGCCGGAGCGTGTGACACAACATATATAAGGGTTTGGTTGATAAGTGAAGAAAACAGCATCTTTGGAGAAAGCGAAACTTATAGCGGAAGCCGCGTCAGAGAAAAAAGGGGAAAATATCGTCCTAATGGATATGCGGGGCGTTCCTTCCATCTTTGATTGGTTTGTCATGGTTTCGGCGAGTTCCTCGCGCAGGATCAAGGCTATTTCGGATGCTGTACAGGAAAAACTATCCGCGGACAAGGCTTTCCCCCTGCACATAGAGGGGAGACCGGAGTCCAACTGGATCTTGCTGGATTACGAAGATGTAATAGTACATATTTTTTACAGTGAGTTAAGGGATTTTTACGGGCTTGAGCGGTTATGGGCCGATGTCCCGATAAAACAGTACAAATGCTTGAGAAAGACGTCTCGAAAAAAGTAGAAGCTGCTCTGCTTTCCGCGTGTCGGCAGTATTTCAAGGAAAAGTTACAGGGCGTATCACTGCCTTCCGATATTGATGTATCGTTACAGGTCGCGCGTGATAGCCGTCATGGTGATCTTGCCTCTAATGTCGCGATGAAGTTAGTGTCGGTCGCGAAACAACCCCTACCAATCCTGGGCGAGCGTATTACGGAGAATTTCAGGGATATCCTTAAAAAGACAAAATTGGATGAATATGTCGGCAGCGTTGAATTCGCCGGCGGGTTTATCAACCTACGTCTGTCGGAAAAATATAATCAAAGGCTGCTTCTTGACATATTAAAGGACAAAAGCTCTTTCGGCAGGTCTAGCGAGGGCCAGGGCAGGAAGGTCAACCTTGAATATGTCAGCGCTAATCCCACGGGGCCTCTCACCATAGCGCATGGAAGACAGGCGGCGATAGGGGACGCACTTTCGAGGATACTTCGGTATAGCGGATATGAGGTCACGAATGAATATTATCTGAACGATCTCGGTAGGCAGATATCCCTTCTTGGGAGATCTGTCGAAGTGAGGTACAGGAACCTTTTCGGGAAAGGCGAACCCATGCCGGAAGATGGATACATGGGTGGATATATAGAGGACATCGCGAAAGCGGTAAGGGATGGGAAAGGAGCGAGTCTCCTCGAAAAAAACTCCGGAACGGCGGATTTCTTCAGATCGTACGCCGTCGATTATATAATGAAGCTTATTGTCAAGGACCTGGACGATTTTGGCGTAAAATTCGACGTATGGACTTCCCAGGCCGCGCTTGAAAAGCGCCGCGAAGTTGAAAAAGTCCTAGCCTTGCTCCAGGAGAATGGACATATTTACGAGAACGAAGGCGCCAAATGGTTCGCGTCGACCCGTTATGGCGACGACAAGGACAGAGTAGTGGTCAAGAGCGACGGGTCGTATACTTATCTTGCTCCGGACATGGCGTATCACCTTGATAAATACCAACGGGGGTATGACAGGCTCATAGATCTCTTGGGTCCGGACCACCATGGATATATCAACCGGATGAAGTCGGCGGTCCAGGCGTTGGGGAGAGATAAGAGTTCTCTCGATATACTTATCGTACAGTTAGTGACCCTTCTTGAAAAAGGAGAGAAGCTCTCTATGTCCACGAGGGCCGGGGAGTTTGTCAGCTTGAGGGAACTGATGGACGAAATAGGGAAGGATGTTACGAGATTTTTTTTCCTTTCACGGAGGCTGGACAGCCATCTTGATCTTGATGTGGAACTCGCGAAAAAGGAGTCGTCCGAAAACCCGGTATTTTATATCCAGTACGCTCACGCGCGTATTTGCAGCATAAAAAATTACAGTCGACGTAACAGTTGGCGGTATATTTTTGCGAAGACCCGGCTTGAGCTTCTTAAGACGAAAGAGGAAAAAGAGCTGACGCGCAAACTTGGAGAATTTCCTTACGCGGTCCACTCAAGCTGCAGTTCCCTGGAGCCGAACAGGATAATCGTCTATCTCAACGAGTTGGCCAGGCTTTTTCACTCTTTCTACACGGAGTGCCGCGTAGTAACAAACGATGTAGCTCTCTCAAAGGCTAGATTATCGCTGGTTGAATGTGTGCGTATCGTTCTCGCGAACGGTCTGGGGCTTTTGAACATCACCCTCCCGGAAAGAATGTAGGGACCGTTCGGGTAGGCATCTGGTCCTTTGATTCAGATAAGGGCATGCCCGAGGGCTTTATAAACCCAAATTTTGCATTAGGAAAATTTGCCCAGAGGGCCGCTAAGTTTAAATCCCCTATAGGACTTAAACTTGTCAGCGGGGTATCCCAAAATTAGCAGCGTACTTTTTAGCGTGTTACATAATCTCATAACGGTACTTGTCCGGATGAACTGTTGCGGTTTTATTTTCGATCGCGAGTTTTAGAAAAAATCTAACCGAGAAACACTCCAGATTTTAGCGCGCAAAAGCAAAGATATGCCCGAATATGTTCGAATCGCTGAAATTCTACATAAACGAAAATGTTAATAGGGACGATATCGTTCTTGCCCTTGACAGGTATGCTTATACCCGTTGTCGCAAAGTTACAGGCCCCGGAGAATATCACCTTCTCGGCGATGTTCTGATCATTTATCCGGTCACATTCGAGTACCCGGTCAGGATAGATTTTTCAGGAGGTACGATCAGGTCGATCGAAAGCGTTGATCTCGCGGCGTTCAAGAAGATAACGGACCATAACGGCATAATAATCCTGCCCGCTGAGGTTTTGCGGAAAACCCGTCTTAAAAAAGTCTCACTGGGATATGAAGAACAACCGTTAGATTCTTTTGTGGACATAGAACCCGGGGATTTTGTCGTGCACATCGACTACGGTATCGGCAGGTATCTCGGCATCCAGCGTCTTCGTAAAGACGGAAAGATGAACGACTACTTTGTCCTTGAATATCTGGACGGAGACAAACTTTACGTCGAGGACGGGGAGCTTCATAAGCTGCAGCGATATATCTCATTCCACCGGAAACCTCCACGGTTGAATCCCTTGAGGGGAAAAAACTGGCAAAGCACGAAAACAAAAGCAAAAGAGGCGGCGCATCATTTTGCCAGGGATCTTTTGACTCTCCAGGCTAAGCGGAAAAAAGTAGAAGGGTTCGCTTTCAATAAAGACACTGATTGGCAGAAATCCGTGGAAGAGGCCTTCCCGTACAAAGAAACCACTGATCAGATAAGAGCTACGGCCGAAGTTAAACAAGACATGGAGAGTACAAAACCCATGGACCGCCTTCTTTGCGGTGATGTCGGGTATGGCAAGACGGAAGTTGCTCTTAGGGCGGTTTTTAAGGCTGTCATGAACGGCAAGCAGGTGGCTTTTCTTGTGCCTACGACCATTTTGGCGGAGCAACACGCGAATACCTTTACGAAAAGATTGGAAGGATATCCTGTCAATATCTGTATGCTGAACAGGTTCCGTACTCATAGCGAGCAAAAACGTATACTTGAAGAATTAAGTGCCGGCAAGATAGATGTTGTTATCGGTACACACCGGCTGCTTTCTGATGATGTTAAGTTCAAGGATCTGGGGCTTCTTGTCATAGACGAGGAACAGCGTTTTGGGGTAAGGCATAAGGAAGCGATAAAACAGATGAGGGTTAATGTCGATATCCTGACCTTGACCGCGACTCCTATCCCCAGGACGCTTTATCTGGCGCTTATGGGCGGGAAAGATATATCACAGATAGAGACCCCGCCGCTTGAGCGGTTGCCGGTCCACACCGAAGTTATGGAATTCCATCCCGAAAAGATAAGGTCCGCCATAGAATTGGAAAAAGAACGGGGAGGGCAGGTTTATTATGTCCACAACAGGGTCGACAACATAGATAAGATAGCTAAAGAGGTTAGCCGAATCGCGCCCTATGTGAAGCTCTTAGTGGCGCACGGGCAGATGAGCTCTAAGCTGCTCGAAAAAACCATGTTGAGGTTCATAAAAGGA
>CAZOMD010000023.1:21993-27161 GCA_964580895.1 uncultured Planctomycetia bacterium
GAAATTGATGTACTTGTCTCTACTACGATAATCGAATCGGGGATAGATATCCCGAACGCTAATACCATGATAATAAACGATGCCGATCGATTCGGCTTGGCTGATCTTTATCAGTTAAGGGGCCGTATCGGGCGGTTCGTGAGAAAGGCTTACGCGTATCTTTTAGTCAGGGACCTTTCCTCTCTCACTCATAACGTCCAAGAGAGGCTGAACGCTATAGTAAAATATCAGGAACTCGGTTCAGGGTTTAAAATAGCCATGCGGGACCTCGAAATGAGAGGAGCCGGGAATATCCTCCCGGGGTGTATGATTGTATTGGGGCTAGGCTTATTGAGCAGATAGGTTTTGATCTGTATTGCAGGATGCTTAAGTCGGAAATCTCAAAGTTGAGAAGCGAGCAGGGGTCTTTTGAAACAGGACTCTCGTGAAAACCCTTGAAGCCCATGTGCATATTTGATATTATATAGGGACATAAATAACATACAGAGAAACCATTATGAATATTTTCGTGATAACCAGTGTTTTAATGTTTTTCATTATGACCGTGACCGGGTGCGGGGATTTCTCAAAAAAGAATCCAGTTCTTGCCACGGTCGGTTCATATAAGATCACACTTGCTGATTTTAACGAAAGGATATCCAATCTTCCGGCGCGCTACAGAGAGATCGTAAATAAAAGAACAGGTGAATACCTGGGGGAACTTATCCATGACACGTTGCTTTACCAGGAGGCGCTACGCAAGGGGAAGCAACAGGATAAAGATGTGCAAAAGGTCATCGAAGAAGCCAAAAAGAAGATCCTTATCGCGAAATTGCTGAAGGATGACATTGAGGACAGCATAAAAATAAGCGATGAGGACATAAGGGAGTTCTATCGCGAGAATGCGAGCAAGTATAAAACCCCCGAGCTTATGAGGGTATCCCATATACTTACGCCTGCTAAAGAAGACGCTGTAAAGGTGCTTGAAGCTCTTGAGATGGGCGCTGATTTTGACGGGATAGCGCGGGCGCGGTCGGTCGATCCTACGGCCCAACGCGGTGGAGATATCGGTTATTTCCCCAAAGGGCAGCTTATGCCGGAGTTCGAGGACGCATGCGCAAGCCTTGAGATCGGAGAAGTAAGCGGGGTAGTTAAGACCAAACTGGGATATCATATTATCAAGCTGACCGACCGGATCGCTCCGAAAGATCGGCCAATCGAGCAGGTTTATGAACTGATCAAGAACGAGATATATACCTCGAAAAAGAGGAAGATATTCAATGAGCTTTTGGAGAAACTGAAGAAAGAGACGAAGATCGAGATAAATGACAATGTTTTTGCCTCTGAGGATAAGCCTGAGGAGGATAAAGGGAAAAGACCGACAGATGCCGGGGATAAGGCCCCGATGGAAGGCGATGGTGAGAATTGACATGAAGAGACTGAAATCTGTTTTTTTTATTGTTCTATTGGTGTTCTTAATTTGTCCGGGAGTTTTGTCATACGGAGAAGTGGTCGATAAGGTGATAGTTGTCGTGAATGACGAAGTCCTGACACAACGCGAATATGACAGGGCTTTTATGCCGCTCAAGAAAGAATATGCGGCAAATCTTAAGGGGGAAGAACTGGAGACGCAACTTGCTAAAGTGGCGGAGGAGCTTAAAGAGCAGATGATCAACGCGAAGCTGACCATCAGCCTCGCTAAAAAAGAAAAGATAGAGGTTAAGGAAGAAGAGATAACCCAGCGGATCGACACGATCAGGGCATATTTCGATTCGGAGGAAAAATTCCTGCACTCTTTAAAGACGAAAGGGACGAATCTTACGGAATTTAAAAAGGAAATAAGCGAACAGATGCTCGCCCAGAAGCTCGTCGAAAAAGAGGTTGCCTCTAAGATAGTGGTCAGCCCGTCCGAGATAAGGGATCTTTACGATAAAAATAAGGATAAACTTATTTCTCCCGAAAAAGTGAAGGTCCGCAGCATTATGATGAGAAAAATAGAAGCGGCGGACGAGGAGAACGCCGCGAAAAGGGAAAAGCTGACGGGTCTAAGGGAAGAGATAAAGTCGGGGAAAAGTTTCGCCGAGGTCGCTAAAAGCCAATCGGAAGGGCCTTATGCCGAAGTGGGCGGGGATATGGGGTATATCGTTCAAGGCCAATTGATCCCCGAAATAGATAAAGTGGTCTTTTCTCTTACTCCGGGGGAGGTCTCCGACATATTGGAAACAGCGCTCGGATATCATATCTTTCTCGTTGAGGAGAAAAATGAGGCTAAACCATTGGAGTTAGTGGACGTTAGTGATTATCTCCGGGAACGCATTTATATGAGAAAATTCCAGGAAGATATTATTAAATGGTTAACCGAAAAAAGAAAAAATGCTTATATCGCCTATAAGTAAACCTGTTATCCTTATCACCATGGGAGACCCCGCGGGGATAGGGCCTGAAGTCATAATGAAGGCAGTGGCAAGTCCGAGGATAAAAGGACTTGCCACTTTTGTTCTTATCGGAGATATGCGGCATCTGCAAAGAACGGCTCGAGAGGTTTGCGGATATGAGGCGCTGGTGCATAACGTATCTTTAGCGGGGGGAGAGGTTAAGCTTTTCCCGGATAAACTTAACGTAGTAGACCCGGGAGGGGCGTTTGAAGGCTGCGGTTTTGGTTCGCCGACAAAAGACGGAGACCTTAAGGCCTTGAAATGTCTGGATACGGCAGTCGCGCTGATGAAAGACCCGGGATTCCCGGAGAGGAAAGCTCTTGTTACGGCGCCCGTGAACAAGGAAAGGATGTCGCTTGTATCCCCGGGGTTCAGGGGGCACACCGAATATTTGCAAAAAGCATACTCGGCTAAGATGGTTACAATGGTCTTGACCGGGAAAACTCTTTGTGTGGTGCCGGTGACCAGGCACATACCCTTATCGGCTGTCCCCGGGAGTATAACGGCGGAAAAAATAGAAGGTACATTGAGACAGGTAGTCGAGAACAGGGTGCTTATCTCCGGCAACGAAAACGCGAAGATAGGGGTTTGCGCGTTGAACCCGCATTCCGGGGAGGGCGGGAAGATCGGTACCGAGGAGATAGAGGTGATCGCCCCCGCCGTCAATAAGGCGAAAAAATGGTACGAGAGGATCGAAGGGCCGATCTCGGCTGATGTTATTTTTTATAAAGCGCTGAAGAAGGAGATAGACGTAGTTGTTTCGATGTACCACGACCAATCTCTTGCCCCTTTCAAGATGATCGATTTCGATAATGGTGTGAATATAACGTTGGGGCTCGGTCACGTACGGACATCGCCCGATCACGGTACCGCGTATGATATATCGGGGAAGGGTATCGCTGATCCCGGTTCTATGGAAAGGGCGATAGAGCTTGCTTGCCGGGCCATCTCGTTAATTTGAATTGTTTCCCCCAAAAGACCGTCACAAGGGTCCAAAAATGGAACTTTCTGAAATCAAGCGTATCTGGGAGAACGAAGCTTTCCGTTGCAGAAAAAAGTTAGGGCAGAACTTTCTCGTGGATAAAAATATCATAAACAAGATAGTAGCTGCCGTTCAAATAGGCAAGCGCGGCATTCTTGTTGAAATAGGGGCAGGGTTCGGGGTGATGACTTTTCCCCTTGCCGCGAAGTGCGCGAAATTGTACGCGATCGAAAAGGACTATAGGATAGCGTCCGCGATGAAAGGTCATTTCTCCGAAGCGGGAAACATAGAGCTTATAGAAGGGGATATCCTGGACATTGATCTATGCGGACTTATGAGTAAGGGTGAGGGGCTGACGGTATTTGGCAATATCCCGTATTACATAACGACCCCCATAATAACAAAGCTTATCGAGCAGAAGAGATGTATGTCCAAAGTATATCTTCTTGTCCAAAGAGAGGTTGCCGAGAGGATGGCCTCTCGGCCTGGGACTAAGGACTACGGTTCCATTAGCTGCTATGTCCAGTACCATGCCGAGATTAAGAACCTTTTTCGGGTAAAAAAGAATTCATTTTTCCCGCCGCCGAAAGTTGAATCATGTTTTATGGAGTTTAGCATGCGCGAAAAGCCCGCCGTTGAAGTTAAGGACGTGGAATTGATGTTCAGGATAATCCACGCGGCTTTTTCCCAGAGAAGGAAGAAGGCGGTAAACCCTCTTTCACATCACAAGGTCGGGGCCATGACCAGAGCCGGGTGGATAGAGGTCTTCGAACGGGTAGGGCTTGACCCATCAGAAAGGGCGGAAGGGCTCGCGCTCAGTGACTACGCTAAATTGAGCGATGTCGTGACAGAACGGACAGGCGGGTCAAAAAAAGCCGGCGGTTGAGCGCCTGTATAATATTGACGTAACATCTTATATATGCTAGTTTATTAACACTATGTCTCATGAATCGGGAAAAAACAACATCGATCCGCAGACAGTCCGGTATGTCGCATGGCTTTCAAGGATAGAGCTGGATGATCGGGAAATCTCCAGGTTCGGAGAGCAGCTCACAAAGATAATAGGTCATATCGCCGAGTTAAAAGAAGTCGATACTGAAAATATTCCCCCCACAACGCATGTTCTCCCGTCAATGAAAAATGTTTTCAGGGAAGATGTCCTTAAACCTTCTATTTCGACCGATGACGCGCTTTTAAACGCCCCGTCCAGGAAAGGCAATTTTTTCAAAGTTCCTAAAATCATTGAAGATGTGTGATCATGGAAGACATATTATCAAGTGTAGAGGATTTTAGTAAATGGATCAAGAGCCGTCCTTGTCCGTATAGGGAAACGGCGGTTTTGATCGCGGACCGAATCCGAGAGATAGATTCGAAGGTCAAAGCTTTTGCTCATCTTGATCGGGAGCGAGCATTTCATAGAGCGTCTTTGCTGGAAGGAAACGCGAGGAAAGGCCGATTATGGGGTGTTCCGGTCGGTATTAAAGATAACATATGCGTTAAAGGGGAATTAACCACGTGCGGGTCGCACATTCTTGACGGGTTTCGCCCGCCCTATAGCGCGACGGTGATCGAGAAATTGCAGGGTGAAGGCGCGTTTATTCTTAGTGGAGCAAATATGGACGAATTCGCTTTTGGTTCTTCATGCGAAACGTCCTTTTACGGGCCGACGTCAAACCCATGGGACACGGAAAGGATCCCCGGAGGGTCCAGCGGCGGATCGGGGGCCGCGGTCTCAGCAGGGGAAGTTGTCGCGGAGTTGGGTTCCGATAACG
>CAZOMD010000024.1:0-27154 GCA_964580895.1 uncultured Planctomycetia bacterium
AGCCACCAGGGACATTGGGTAGTACCCCATCATCTCTCCGGGCATAAACCCAAGCAACGCCTTGGAAGAACGTATTAAGACAAGCGTGCCCGGCAGGATGATCGCTAGGGAACACTGGCATGCCGCGAAAAGATCGACATCGGACTTTATCCGGTCGGAAAAACGCCCCAGGGACCAACTGCCGAACGCCCCCCACAAAAGCCATGCCGCCAATATTATGCCGATAGAAATTTCATTGCCGTAAAAGACCACAAGGAATTCCCTCATGAAAACTATCTGGGAAGCCATGGATACAGCCCCGGTGAGGACTATCAAAAGCGCGAGATAACGTTTCTCTTTTTTAAGCGGCATATCCTATTGTCCTTCCGGCTTTAGCGCGTTAATAAGCGCGCAACATGCCGCCAGGGCCTCATTAATTCGCCACGCGCGGAACAAAACAGTGGATAGATGGTATCTCAGCGGACGTACAGACAAATCGCGAAAGCGCGCAGTGTGCCTGTACGTAAATTTATTCGCCAGGATCAGGTTTTTTCCCATATCCCCGCGATACTACGTCCGCAAAAAAAACAATTTCCGTTAACGACATTTATCTCGGAGATGGAATACCCGCGCCTTTTTACCATGGTCTTGCCGCATCCCGGACAGATCGTATCCCCTGCCGACGGCAGTTCGGGCGCGTTCCCCACATAGACGTAATGCAGCCCTTCTTCCAACGCCGTTTTCTTCGCCCGCTCAAGAACATCCGCCGGTGTGGGATATAACGATTTTAGTTTATACTGCGGCCAGAACCTCGAAAAATGTAGCGGGACGTCGGGCCCGACGTTCTGACGCAGCCATTTTGCCATAAGCCGTATATCCTCCATATTGTCATTAAGCGTCGGGACGATCAGATTGGTTATTTCTACCCACACCCCTTCATGGCGCATTATCGTTATCGTCTCAAGGATCGTATCGAGCGTTTGGGCGCATACTTCCCGCAGATATTTATTGTTGAACGCCTTAAGATCTATATTAGCGGCATCGATATATCCGCACAGTTGACGCAGCGGCTCCGGGCTGATCTTTCCCCCCGTCACCATGACATTCAGTATCCCTTTGTCTTTAGCGATCTTGCTGGAATCGAGCATATATTCATAAAAAACCGCAGGTTCGTTATACGTATAAGCGATGGACTCCGCTCCCGCCGACACCGCGCTCGCGACAACATTTTCGCAGCTAAGTTCCCAGTTGGTAGTTTCCTCCGGGGAACTTTGGGAAATAGGCCAGTTCTGGCAGAATTTACACCTCGAGTTGCATCCCGCCGTCGCTATTGAGAAAGCTTTGGACCCCGGCAGAACATGAAAAAGCGGTTTTTTTTCGATCGGGTCTATATGCGCCGAACAGATAAGGCCATACACAAGGGTATACAGTTTCCCGTCGACAGCCTCCCTTACTCGGCAAAAACTTCTTTGCCCATTCGACAACACGCATTGGTTAGGGCACAACAGGCACTTTACGCCTTCATCTCCCATCTGTTCGTAGTAAAGAGCCTCCCTCATGCCTCTTTTTTCCTTAATAAGCCCGGAGGCTTCGTTTTGGGCTAAAAGATCGAACAAATAAACACCCGCCCCCACCCCTAACCCAAGTTTGAGACAGTTCTTAAGGAATTCTTTCCGCGTAAGTTTTTTATCGAATATCTTTTCTATTTTTTCCGAAAACCCCATTCACCCTCCCGCATATGTAGATCATTTTACATTATACCGGGTATCCTTTCCTATCCTAAAATACGAACATGTATATGTTCAGCCATTCGTTTGTCTATCGCGAACTGGCTGTTCCCTAGTTTGATAAGAAAAGCCGGCGTTTTTTGCAACAATTGTATATCCGACCCGGGTAAGATACCCATGGCGGTAAGTTTATTTATAACCTCATCCTTATCGCCTTTTATATACGCCACCTTGCCTTTTTTTGAGCCATCAAGATCTGTCAATGGGACCACTATCTTTTTCGGGTTAAGCTTATTGTCCCGGCAACAATTGCCTTCGGGGATCTTCCGGCCATGGGGACAACGCGAGGGATGCCCCAGTAGCGTGCAGATATTCTCTTCCACATCCTTCCGCAAAACGTGTTCGAACTCGCACCCTATCTCCCGTACCAGATCTTTTTTTACGGCAAGCACATCCGCGAGAAGACATTCAGCCAGTCTATGCCGTCTTACGCAGCTTTTAGCCTCTTCCCACCCTTTGCCGGTCAATATCAGCGCGTCATGATGCCGTTTTGCCAAATCAGCGGCGATCAATTCCCCGGCGGCAACCTCTTCCCCGGGAATATTAACGCTCCATTCTTTCCCCTTTTCTCTATTCTCGATCCAATATCTTTCGAGGATCTCCTGGGCCCCGTCTGAAATATTCACTTTCATTTCTCCTTTCGAAATAATTTTCGCAGCGTTTTTGCCCATTTAGGTTCGGGCGGAACTTCATATCCGCAACGCGGACATTTTACCATTTTACAACCAGCGAAACTCGAGCACCTTTTGCACGCCAAGACCGGGCTCTGGTCATCTATCTCGAACGAGCAAAAGGGACACCTCATAATTCCACCCCAAATATCTTAAGCGTCAGATTAAGCACAAACCCGACAAAGAACGCGAACGGAAAAATGAACATGGCCATGCCGATAGCCATCCCTTTCCCTCTTTCTTTCCAGGTGATGGCGAATTGGGCCAAACATAGCAAAAAAAGGGTTAAAACTACTGCCGCGACCAAAAGCGAATTCCCGGCTAGTTCGCCTCTCTTGGTAAGATCGAAAAGCCCCGCCGCCCCGAAATCCCTCCGGAAAAATCCGTATAAAAAAGCCGCGCTCGCGCTCTCCGGCATCCCCGCCCACTTAACCGGCAAACTCATTATGCGTATCAGAAGATCAAATATCCCGGTCAATTTCCCGGCCCATATCAATACGCTCGCCAGGACAAAAATAGGTATTACTTCCTTGAAATACCAGATCATACGCGTATATGTTTTTATGAAAATATTCATCACGCTGGGTAACCTTAAAGGCGGCAGTTCCATGAAAAAGTATGTCTCTTCCCCCCGAATGAGATGTTTCCCGAGAAAACCCGCGAGCATAAAGACGAGAAGTATGATGAACGCCCAGATGGCGAACATCGCCGGTTTTCCGCTCAAAAGCCCCAGAAGGACCCCTAACTGCGCCGAACAAGGCACCGCGAGAGCCAAAAGGAACGTGGCCAGTATTTTTTCTTTATTGCTTTCCAGCGTGCGCGTGACTATCGTGGCCATCGTATCGCAACCAAACCCGAGGGTCAAAGGGATGACCGCTCTTCCGCTAAGCCCTATCTTCTTAAAGATGCGGTCCACCAGCATAGCGAGCCGCGGGAGATAACCGGTATCCTCGATTATCGAAAAGGCTATAAAAAAAGTCGCCACTATCGGCAAGATGATAGCGACGGCGTACCGTATTCCCAGTGTCATGATGCCATACTCGCCGGCAAAAAGATCATAAAAAACACCGTCTCCAAAAAGCGACGAAAAGAAACCATCCACTCTCGGGTTCAGGAATCCCTCGAATATATTGGTTTCGATCCAGTCTACAAGTGTCCCCGCCCCGAAAGAACCTACGAATTTATACAAACCAAACCATAACACCAGGAACAGTAAAGGCACCCCGAATACCGGATGTACCATAAGCCGGCTTAGCGTCTCACCCCACCCGTTCATATGGCGCGCGCTTTTCTGGGTTATCCTTTCGGCGATCAAGCCGTCCGCGGCTTCTTTCCTTGTCCTGGAAAGACTATACATTATTTCCTCGGGTGTTTCGCTTTTCAAAAGTTCTTTTATTTCTTCGATACGCCTTTCTTTTTTGATCATATCCAGAACATACCCGTCGCCCTGAAAGGCCATTAAGGCCATGGTCCTCTTCGAGACCGCGTAGCCATTCTCCATCAATCCCGAAAATATTTTTATAAGGTCTTCTATCCTATCCGTATACCTTATCCCGGGAACGTTAAAATTGTACCTGCCTTCCACAACCTCCAAGACGCGGGAAGAAAGGTTCTCGATCCCGATCCCTTTAACAGCTACCGTCTCCACCACGGGTATCCCAAGATCATGCTCAATATGGGCTATATTAAGCTTCATGCCCTGCGCTATCATTTCATCATAAAGGTTCAGCACCAGTATCACTGGAAACCCGGTTTCCATGAGCTGAAAAGTAAGGGGCAACATCCTTCCGAGGTTTTTCGCGTCGACTATATGCAATATACAATCGGGGCTTTCCTCAAAAATAAGCCTCCGCGTTACGTCCTCTTCGCCGGTTATGGGCTTCAAGGAATACATCCCGGGGGTATCAACGATATGCAATTTATGGTGTTCCCCTATATTAAGGACCCCCTCGGAAACATCGACCGTCGTCCCGGGGTAATTGCTGACCGTAACATAACTCCCTGTCAGGGCGTTAAAGATCGCGCTCTTCCCCACATTGGGGCTCCCTACAAGAAATATTTTTTTTGATTCGTCCTTATACATCTTTTTATCCTTCCCGTCGCCCATATCACACACCTCTATTGCCATTTAAAATGCCGTTATCCCTCTTGCTCCAGCACATGTTTTAATCCTTCCGTGACAAGATTATTGATATGCCGGTCGTCGAGCATATAAAACGTCCTCTGCCCCTCTCGCCTGAACCTGACCAGGTCAAGATCTTTAAGCGCCCTCATCTGGTGCGAAATGGCGGAGTGGCTCATATCCAATATCTTGGAGAGTTCTATCACGCATAATTCTCGTTTCCCGGAAAGGGCGATGATTATGCGGGTCCTTGTCGGGTCCCCCAGCACGCCGAAAGTCCGAGACAGCTTATTGATAACGGCCTGGGGCCTCATCTCTTTTTTTATTTCCTCGATCAGTTTTTTTCGGACCATCCCGCCTCCTTTTTGGAATATATGAACAAATGTTCACACATTAATGTACCTTAAATAGATCCGTTTGTCAATGTTAATTGTTTAGAGGTTCTCTGGTTGGCCGGTTAACCAGTTTAACGGTTAGAAGTCTTCGTAAGAAGTGTTTTCAACAACGAAGTAACCTGCCATCTGTTTGTTCCGAAAATCCTTCGTGGATAATAACTTGAATAAAGCGTCTGGGTAAGTGCCGTTTTATTCCCAGACCTGTATTTTTCCCATTCGCAGACCTGTCCCCTGTCGCTAACTGTAATCAAATTTCTAATCTCTAATT
Organism: uncultured Planctomycetia bacterium; assembly: GCA_964580895.1. GTDB lineage: Bacteria > Omnitrophota > Gorgyraeia > Tantalellales > Tantalellaceae > CAZOMD01. The sequence continues at coordinate 5,223 of CAZOMD010000024.1, forward strand.
TCCCGACATTTTGACTTGTAATTTTAGCTTTTTATTTTTGACTTTTCATATCAGGCCGGCAACCTTTTATAACCCCGGGTGATGGCCTTCACCAACACCCGGGGTTATAAAATGCGCCAACTCCAAACCACAAACCACAAACTACCAACTACAAACTACCAACAACAAACTACAAGCCCCTAACCCCTCTCATCTCCTTTAGATATCCGTCCCTGACCCCGTTAAAGTGGGCTATGAGTTCGCGGGAGGCATAGTCGGGATATGTCCATGGCCATGCCCTGAAAGAGCCGTCCTGATAATAAAGCGTAACCTCCGCGAATATGCGCTTACCGACATATATGCGGTGGGTGTAGTCTTTCGTGGTCAAAAGGACTAACTTCGCTTCCGTAATATAACCCGGGTCGATATTCACGGTCCTCTTGCCGTTAACGCGCAATTTATCCTCTATTTTATTGGTAAGGATCTTATGCTCGGCTGCTTTGTCTGGCATTATAAGACGCCTGAATGTCATGATCTTGCGCTTAAGATCCGGGCCGAATTCCTTGGTGTAATAATCAGTATAGGTAAAAGGAAACACAGTGCTATCATTCTCTACCGGCCCGAAAATCTTGACCAAACTCTTCTCGGCGCGAGAAAGCTTTTCTTCATCCTTGAATATGAGGCTTGAGATCAATTTTACCGGTTGCCGCGCAGAAAGTCCGCCCATATTGTCACTCCCCCATAACTTGCACTATTATCTTTCTTTCCCGGGGACGTGTATCAAAATCGCAAAAGGCGATCTGCTGCCAGGTCCCCAGCGTAAGCGCCCCGTCGGCGAACGGGATAGATATCGAAGGCCCCATCAGAGTAGCCCGTATATGGGACGCGGCGTTATCGTCCCCCCAGGTCTTACCGTGATCATAGGGATTGCCTTGCGGGATCATGGTATCAAGCGCGCATTTAAGGTCTTTGACCAGATTAGGGTCATACTCTATGGTGGTAACCGACCCAGTCGACCCCGGGTTAAAGACCGTCATAACGCCGTTTTTGAGACCGGATGTGCCGAGTATCCTGCCGCACTCCGATGTAATATCGATAACATCCGTATTTCCTCGGGTATCGATCTGTATAAACCCCGTAAATACCATAATGACCTATCGTTTAATTTGCAAAAGGAACGTAAATCATAAGCCCACAACATCCCCTTCACCATTTTCTAAACAACGAAGGGAGACATCCCGGCCCGCGATCACGGCTGGATTATTAAGATCTGCTCTCGATATATCTTTCTATGGCTTTTCTCTCTTTAGGAAGGAGCGCGTTAAAAAAGATAGCGACATCGTAGTGCTGCACTTCCCCATCTTTTTTAACCGGATGTTCCCTTACGACAACGCCTTCTATTTTCATGGTCGAGGAAGACGCTCCCGCATTCCTTCCGGGAAGGCTGAGGATCACCTGCACTCTGGTCATAACAGGCATTGGATGGTCGACCTTGCAATAGATACCCGACGCGCTTACATCGAGACTCTTGGTAATGGCGTCAAAACCCTCGCCCGACAATTTAACGGATATATTCTCATCTTTTATTCTTGGATATTTTCTTCTTTCGATTTTTCCAGGCATTTTACCTCTCTCATCAAAATTTGCGTTGTTAATAAAATTAAGACCCCTAACCCTGTCCTGATATCATCCCGGCGGCCACGCGAAAATCCGCCCGCCTAAAAGATGCATGTGCAGATGAAAAACCTCCTGCCCGGCGTTCCTGTTACAGTTAACGACGAGCCTATACCCATCGACCGCGATCCTGTTCTCACTGGCCAATTTAGCCGCCCTGACCGTCAACTTACCCAAAAGCTCGACATCCGTCTCATTTATGTCGTTAAGTGTATTGATATGCCGTTTGGATATCAGAAGAATATGGACCGGAGCTTGAGGGTTTATATCCTTAAATGCCAGTACTTCGGCATCTTCATAGACAATATCGGCCTTTATTTCTCCGTCAGCTATCTTGCAAAAAACACAATCATCAGCCATGGCAGATTTATTATAACATGTAACTATTTTTTTGCAACATCGTGTTAAAAAAGCTCTCTGGTTAAAGCCTGGAGTTCCCCACCTCTTTCCCCGGGTTAGGGACATATCGCGACGCGCCCCTGCCATTTAACAATCACACGGCATCAATTAATTGACTTAAGTAGTTCCTCAAGTTCGTTCGTTTCGTTTTCGTTAAACACACGTATATCATGGCGCGTTAATAAGGCGGCCGTAACGCCGCTGCCTTCCTTCGTCACGCCTTTAAAACTACCGTCATAGATCCTGCCTCTACCGCAAGACGGGCTCAAGGATTTAAGGACCGCGGCAACAACACCTTCCGCCAGCGCCTTTTTAAGACTGATCGCGGCGCCTTTCAAAAACGCGGCGGTATTATCTGCTCCGGCCGGGGTTACGACCTTGGCCTTCCCGTCCAGCACTTCTTCCCCCGAACCTCCCGATATCTCGTTCCTTTCTCTCGGCGAGTCCAACCCGCCGAGCATTTCAGGACAAACGGGAATACATTTATAGGACAAAAATATGCGCCTTACACTATCTGAACACCTGTCTTTTCCGTCATACGCGCATTTGACCCCGAGCAAACAGCTGCTGACCAACACCTTATGGTTTGTCATATCACCTTTAAAACAAAAGGCCCCGTCGCGGGAACAAGCCTTCCAGCGAGCGGGACCTTTTTATGTGTAGTTCACGAGAAAATATATTATTTTTTCTCTTCTTTTTTCTTTCGGTCTTCTTCGACTTTACGCTTATAGCACTTTTTAGTACAGAAAAACGCCCCATTACGATAATACCATATCCTCTTCTTCAACGGTTTCGCGCAACCCGCGCATTCAGACGGCGTTGGCCGAGCCGTACTTTTGGGCTGTTTCGGGTTTCCCTTAGGTTTCCCCTCCGCCACAACCCCACTCGCTTCCGCGGGCTTAGCGGCGGGCTTATCCTTCACTTCTCCGGCCGTCTCCGGGGCTTTACCCTCCTCAAGCGCCGCGTTATCCTTTGACTGTTCTTTATTGTTTTCACCCTTGCTCATTTTGCCTCCGTTCCAGCTTCCATTCCACTCCTTTTGGGGAGAGTTAACCACCTGTTGTAAACATACTCGAGCATCCTGCCCTTGTCGCTATTACTCATACTGCTAAGGCGCAGCCCGCTTTTATATATGCCGAGCTCCCCCTCCATCTTTCTTGTCCAAGCGATATCCCCGTCGAAACAGACCGGCACTGTATCCTCCGGGATTATTAATTCTACTTTAATATGCTCACCTTTGTCAAACAATTCGTCACTTATTATTCCGACCCCTTCTTTACAAAAATTTGTAACCTCAAGTTCCTTGAAAATCCCGTCTTTCTGGCAGATAGCGCTCAGAGACAGATCAAATCTCAGAAATTTCCTTTTCTCGACCATCGCTTTCTCTCCTCACAAAATTTCATCGCAAAAAAAATATCATTTATCACAACCGTCAATCCGCGTAGAACAGCACATATAAAAAAGAGGGAACGACATATTATCGCTCCCTCTTTTCAAATATTTTTACACATGAACTGGATCTTATTCGCTAAATACAAATTCCGGCTCAAGAACGGGTTGATAGTCCTCCGGTATTGGGAACGGGAAGGTCACGGTTTCGTACACACCCGCGCCCGTTCTTACGATCGTCATCCCGATACCTTTTGCTAGCCCCATTGTGAGACCGGAAAGAATATTCTCCTCAACACTGGTTTCATAGATATTTTTAGGAAGCTCTACCCACCCCGTAAGCACATTAGCGACACCCCTCGCGAGTTTCTTCGCGGGATCCTGCGCGTAACAGTTAGCGGCTACCCCTATCATAGCTATGACCACCAAACAAACTAACAAAGCTTTAGTCATTTTCATATCTTTACGTCACCTCCCCCTCTTAATAACCATATACTTCGTAATTTAATGTAGTAATTAAAACCAAGTGAAGTATATCACGCCTCCACTAACCTGTCAAGAAACGGACTTACTTCCCGGAAACCAGGCGGGCCAAATCCTCTCTGTCATCCCGCGAAATACCTTGGAACTCTATGCCCGTATCATATTTCGCGGCCTTGGCTTTATGGGTAAGATGACTTTTCACTACCCACACGATTTTGCCGTCACAGGAAATTGGATCGGATATATCATCCAAAAACACTTCGAGAGAAACCCCTTCAAAAATATCAAACCTTTTATCCAGCACAACGCATATCCCGCCCGGACCGATATTCTCCGTGACCGCCTCGATCACATCGTTATGGTCGGACCTCGACACTAAAATGCGGCATTTGCGCGCGAGGCGCGGAAATTTCCTTTTGTTTATACCTTCCCATCCCATGATACGGGTAATATACACTACAGCTATGACAAATTCAAGCTTTTTATAGCAGTAACCGCACTGATTCACTCTCCTAAAGTGCCCCGCGCCGGCGCATAGGGACCACGCCGTACGATAGATACCTCCCTCTATGGTTTTTATCTTTACACGACGCCTATTAAGCGTATAATACATTAAAAAGGAGGATGATCCCCGCATGTACGTTCAATATTATGGGCTGAAGGAGAATCCTTTTAACGTGACAAGCGATCCGAATTTTCTGTATCTAAGTCACGCTCACCGGGAAACGCTTGATCACCTCTTGTACGGGATAAACCAGCGTAAAGGATTTATCGAAATAACGGGCGAGATCGGAGCCGGCAAGACCACTCTCTCCAGGGCCCTTCTCAATCAGCTGGATCCTAGCGTTAAGACCTCTCTCATATTCAATTCCCATCTGCCTGAAAACCAGCTATTGGAAGCGATCCTCCATGATTTCGGGCTAGTCCCGGAAAAACGAAGCAAGATCTCCTTTATCCGTCAACTTAATGACTTCCTGCTTAAAGAACTTTCTCGCGGGCATAATGCCGCGCTTATCATAGACGAGGCGCAGAACCTCCGGTTCTCCGTCCTCGAAACAATACGCATGCTGTCGAACCTCGAAACCGAGAAAGAAAAACTTATCCAGATAGTCCTTGTGGGGCAACCTCAACTGAGGGAAAAGCTCGACGCGCCCAAACTGCTCCAATTGAAACAGCGCATAAGCGTCCGCTATCATCTGAGAGCGCTTGAAAGGTCCGAGATCCGTGATTACGTGGAACACCGTCTGGATGTCGCGGGGGGAAAGGATAAAGTTCACTTCTCTCCGGAAGCCCTGGACCAGATATTCAGCTATTCGAAAGGCATCCCGCGCATAATCAACGTGGTATGCGACAAATCACTGCTGTTGGGTTTTGTAAAAGGAACAAACTTCATCGAACATGATATGGTCGTAAAAAGCATAGACGAGCTGGAAGGCCAGTTCGACTTCACCGGGGCCACCGCTAACATATGAGCATAATAAGCAGCGCGTTGAAAAAAGTTCAGGACGAGCGCGGAGAGCGAAAAACATCCCCCGCTTCCTCCGCCACACAAACTTTCTCTCAGGGACAATTTCAAAACTCGACCATAGTAGTTGAAAAGATCAGACCGTCTGAAGATACTGCGGCAAGATCACTTAAACTGTTACTTCTTATGGCGGCGGTCTGTGTTATCGCCCTTTTCGTGGCGATCAGTATAAAATTTTACCCGGATCTTTTCGGCAAAAAAAACGATAAAAATATGGCTTCTCCCGGAATAACCGCCGGACCGGTTAAAACAGCTCAACCCCCGGCCGCGCCGTCACATCCTTCGGCTAAACCGGCAGATAAAAGCGCTTTAGAAAGAACTCCTTCTGTCGTAATCCCGGATCCGGGAAACGCGCCCCTACCGGAGAAACTCCCTTACCTGAACGGCATCATGTACACACCCACCCGCCCGCAGGCGGTAATAAACGGTATTATGCTTTATGAGGGCGACCCTATTGAAGGATACACGGTCAAAAACATCCTGCCTGAAAGCGTTAAACTCGTCTCAGACGGCAAGGAATACGAGCTTAAACTGCGGTAAAAATAGTAATATCCATCTGCGAGATAACTTGCATATAGAGATAGAGTGTCACAACGTAAGCTGTCTTGGGCATTCTTCCAGGGACGTAAAATTTTTTCCTGCAAAAAATTTTAGTCTACACTCGCCGCGCGACTCTCCTCGCCAAATTAAAAATAGTTTTGCAATTGGTAGCCATGTTATGTCCTTACGGCTAAATATTACGCTTCGGAGAGACCCTGCGTGCGAGACGCCTGAAGCCCTGTCAGAACACCCGTGACAGCTTACGCGTCAATACGATATCGTCATCTGGACAATAGTGTAATTGACAGGGGGGCACCGCATGCTTTGGGCGGAGCGTCATGAGACCGAAGCGGGCACGGATTCCGAGTGAAACGAGGAAGAGCGAGGGCGAATGTCGAGCGAAATTTTCCTCGCAGGGGAAAATAAGCGTCTCCGCGATAAACATGCGGTGTCCCTCTGCGTCAAGTCGGAACGGTTTAAACTTCAGTAAACGGCTGAATTAAAAATAAATATAAATGTTTCTTCGGGTAACGTTTCTATTTTTACGCCGAGATCAGCGTCGCGGCTATACGGTCATAACTTGGGAGATCATATTTATCCATCGGTTTATACATAAGAAGCGTAGACAGTATCTTCATGATGTTGTTTTCCACAAGCGCGGCGACATATTCTTCCGCGTACTTTCCTTTGTCTTTTATTTCGCCCTTGCCGACGTACCGCATATGGACATTCACAAAATAGGCCAACAAGCGATAAAGCCCTGAATCTTTCCGAACGCTTTCATCCATCGCCCTCGCCAGAAGCATTATCGCGTAAAGATTCCTGCGGATGCTTTTCCTTTCCTTTTCATCCTTGAGCCCGAGCGTATCCATCGCCAGGAACCTTATCCCCGGGGCCGCCGCCAACAGTATCTTCGCCTGGCATCTATTCTTCTCTTCGGAAAATTCCGGCGGTAATTGCACGATAACGTCGTTCGGGTCGAGACCTTTATCCCTGATAATGCCGAGTATCCTGTCTATTATCGTTATCCTTGCCATGCCGTCGGTCATTACGCGCTCAAGTCCGAACCTGCTCCCATATTCTATCTTATCGCGCTCGAATTCTTCTCTGTCCTTATACATATTTCCCAAAGTGATCAGAGTATATTTCTGCGCCGGCGGAGCTATCTTGACACCCACTTCATTCGCCAGAGAGACCATGTCCTCCAGCTCTTTTTTTTCATTCTCCCGCCGCTCTTCGTCCCGCACCGCCCGCCACATGTCAACATCCCGCATAAAGGCACTGATAATAAAAGCGTTCATAGCCTTTCCAGCCTCGCCTTTAGCGAGTACGCGTTTAAGCGCGCCGGCCTGCGTCATTTTTACCCTGATGTCCGGATCGTGCATATAAATTGCCGTACGCGCTAATATTTCGGTATTATGCCCCAGTTGTCCGGCCGCCCTGAAAAGAAAGTTCATACGTTCGATATTGGTTTTATGGTCTATACCATGCTCAAGCAGTATCGCCCTTGCCATGACCTCGATCCCGTAATCGACATGCTGTGCCGGCCGGTAGGTCAAATACCTATCCGCGATACTCTTCAACTCCTTTATCTTTTCACCCGTTCCATACCCGGCCGAGAGCAACTCGCCTTGCGCTATTATCCCGGGCCTCGAAAACCGGTATTCATTGGCGATAAACATAAGCTCTTTGATCTGGAGATTCCCGTCCACACCGTTTGTCAGTAATGCCGCCCGGGCACGGGCCCTGGCCTCGAATGAGTTCGATATCTCCGCTATAGCTTTCAGTCTCTCTCTCTGCCTGGCCTTATCTACCCCGGCATTAAGAAGCGCCTCCCGCGCTATGGCTTCGTCCTCCATAAGAGTGCCTTCGTCGGCTATCTCTTCCAATCGCTCTAACCATTCCTTCGTATCATCTGAACTCTGTGTTTTTGCAGTTTCGGACCCTCTGACTTTCTCGCCGCCCGCGTAATCGCGATCTCTTACAACCCCGCTAAGGTCCAAAGGTCCGTCTTTAAGCCGCGAAAGAGACGGGTTATCCCTTAACAACTTGGCGACATCCTCTTCGTTAAATACATCATCCGGAATAACCACTTTTTCGCTCTTTTTAGAGGATAAAAGGCTGATGATATCCGCTGGATCTGCCGCTTCTCGCTGCTTCTTCATCAACTTATGTACAAACACACCGTACGCCCTATCCAGCGAGTTTCTTATCTCCATCCACGTGTTATTCCTTACCGTTATGGGACCGAGCTTATAAGGAAGACCGTGGATAACGCCTATCTCGTGGACCAATCTCCACGCTAATGTGCCGATATTCGATTCTGTCTTGGCTTGATAAAGAGTATCAGGACCTATCCTGCCCATGTCATAATAAGTCCCTTCGTCAAGGAACACATAAATGGCGTTATGGCTCGCGTGACTTCTAACGGTGATCTCATGGCCGGCTTCTTTTATGACCGGATCCGAGGATTCAGCCGGCACCTTAATAATAACCAACTCCTTCCCCTTAAGAGCCTTGTCCAAGTTCGTACCAAAGTTTTTAAGGAACGGATCAAGCCTCTCGCGTATCAGGTCCAGTATGAGCGGCGACCAGTATTCTTGGGGCGTTTTCAACCCGGGAATGCTCCATCTTTCACCTGCGCTACTTATATTTTCCAATTCAACAAAATCATTGGCCCTTATCCGTTCTCTCACAAAACTGTCGATCTTTTCTTCATGCTGGACGTACCGGTCAATAGTTTCACTGTCTTCGGGTAGCCTTTCCGGCCTTGTGGAGACTAAATGTCCATGTTGGGTATACTCTTCTTGCGTATAAACGCCTTTTATCGGGAACTCTACCTTCTTTTCGTCTGTTTGCGTCAATCCGTTGTCAAATATAACGAAATAACTCCGAACTCCCTCTGTCTCGCCCTTTATATCGCACCTTAAGATTATTTCCCCATTCCCGTTCTTGTTTTCAGCGGGTGTCACGAACGCGGCATCATAGAAGGAGATCTTTACCGGCGAGAATATGGTTATTTCATTAAGCGTTTTCCCCGTACAGTATTGCTTGAAATCCGGCAACATCAGGACATTTCCCACCCTGATCGTTATCATATTATCGAGCAAAGATCTTAGCGCCATTTTTATACGGGCTATATCCTTAAGCGCGATGTCGTTAAGCGGTTTCGCGACAAGCGGTGTGTGCGCATTTTCCGTATCCCCGGCCGAGTAATCACGGGTCTTAAGAATAGCTTCAAGATCTACCGGCTTTTCGTTATTAAGTTTTTCCAGATCGGGGTACGCCTTTAGCAAAGCGGCCACCGTTTCGTCCGCGATAGACTCTTTGCCGGCGGATTGTTTGTAAGCGACATACGCGATATCAAGCCCGTTCAGGATCTCTCCCCAATTCACAATGTATTTGAGCCCGTGGATCACCCCTATTTCATGCACCAAAGTCTCTTTTATGAACCCAAGATACGGCACCGGGATCACTCCCATGGTATCCCCGTCAGGCTCACCCGGATCGGCGTACGCGTCCGCGAAATTGTCGTATAGATCAAAAACACTTTCTTCGAGAAAAATGTACACCGCATTGTTACTAGCATGCCCCTTGACCGTTATAGCCTGCCCGTTTTCATATATGACCGGATAAGGAACATTTTTTGGGACTCTCACAAATACCAGGTTCTTGCCTTCTAGCGCTCTTTCGAGATCGGTTTTAAAAAATTTTAGGAAAGAATTCATCTCGAACTGAAGGATCCCCCATAGATTCTGCGGCCAATATTTCGCGCCGGTCACTCCCTCAAACACTTTTTCGCCCGCGCCCCATCCTAATTTGCCCCTTCTTTCCTCTATCTCGGCGAAGTCGCCGGCCTTGATACGTTCGCTTATAAACTTGTCAATTTCATCTTCGTGCTGCTTGTACCGGTTGACGGCTTGTCCGTCTAACCTGGAAATTCCGGTCCTATCCCTTCCACGAACGGAACCCCCAAAAACATTCTGCGAATCCATCCATCTTTTAAATTCCACTTCCGTGAATGTTTCGACCGGGAAGCCGCCGCGCGCGTCCTTTGTTTTAGGGAAAACCGCGTAATAAGTACGTAGAAGAGATCCTCTCTCCATATCGAGTCTATTCGTGGCCCGGACTCTACACATAACCGCCAAATAACCGTTCGGGAGCTCTTTTGTTTCGTGCAGAAAAAAATGCATATTTACCGGATCAAATACCGTGTTTTCACCGATAAGAAATTCCTTTTCGTTGATAAGAGCTTTCGGATCAAGCTCATCCACACCGCGGTTCATCAAATTAGCCTCGAGCGCCAACTCGATAAGCCCGATCTCCTTAGCTTCCGTCCCATTGAGCTCACTAAATATGGACCCGGCGGCAAGTTTAAACAGCGATAGATTTTCTACGACTGGGGTTGTAAGTGAAGTATCGATGATCAGTGCATTCTGAAGAAATATACATGTAATGAAAATAGATATAAGCTTGTTTATTTTTGACATTGCCCGCCCTATCTTTTATGTTAGTTTATAAAAAGTTATAATATTCTAACAGCATTATTATGTTAGCTCAATAAAAAGATATAGCTATTGCATCCTTAACCGGAAATTGGTTCGCTGGTTCCGTGGGTTCATTGGTTTCGCGGGTGTCGATAGTAATAAGCATAATGGTTCATATGCCCCATAGCGTTATTGCTGCTCCGGACCTATCTTGCTTTGAGCGGGGCGTCATGAGGCCAAAGCGGGCATGGCTCCCGAGCGGGACAGGCGAGGGAGAGCGAGGCCGAATGCCGAGCGAAATTTTCCTCGCAGGGGAAAATGAGCGTCCCCGCGAGAAGCATGCGAGATCCGGAGCATTAACTCGAGATGACGTAAACCTTTACCAGACGGCGAAACTCTTACGGGTTCATTGGTTTCGCGGGTTAATGTAAAATAGAAATATCTCCCTTTGATGACATCCATATTTTCCCAGAAAAAGACACCGAGTGGTTTGATATCGGAATGAAACGCCAGGGGATCAATTTGAGAGGACTTTCTTTACTTTTTCGGGAATAGGTATGGGGCTTCCCTTCTTATCGACGAACGCATGGTTCGTATTACCTATCGTAGTGACCCTGTCCCTATATTTTACTTCATACTCGAACTTTATCCTTGTAAGAGTGACTTCCGACAACCTCACTTCGACCGTCACCAGATCGTCATACCGTAACGGCGCTTTATAGCGGCAATACGCCTCGACAACCGGAAGAAAAATATGGTCTTTTTCCTCGAGCTCCCTGTATTCTATACCTCTTGCCCTGAAAAACTCGGTGCGCGCTATCTCGAACCAGACAAGGTAATTCGAATAATACACCACGCCCATCTGGTCCGTCTCGGCGTATCTTACCCTTATTTGGATTGAATGTTTTCCCATTGTTCCACGACCCGAAAAAAAAAAAAAACCGCGGAGCTTATCCTTTGATAACTTTGATAAAAACGTTCCGCGAACGCGGCCCGTCGAACTCACATAAATATATCGCCTGCCAAGCGCCGAGCGCCAATGTGTTATTCTCGATAAAGATCGTCAAAGAATTCCCTATAATGGAGGATTTGATATGTGCCGGCGAATTCCCCTCGGCATGAGCATACTTAAGAGAATCGCTGACGATATGCTCAAGCCCTTTGATAATATCCGCCCGCACATCAGGGTCGGCATTCTCGTTTATTGTTACACCCGCGGTCGTATGCGGCACAAAAATATAGCATACCCCGCTGGAGACACCGCTCGCCTTCACGTAGTCGGCCACTTTCCCGGTGATATCCAGAAGTTGGCTTTTCTTTGAGGTCGAGATCGCGAGTGATCTTATCTTGCTCATTCTTCCTCTCTTTTTTTACGCGCTCCGCCGGCTTAGATAAAAGATCGTCCTTAAACTATATACTTTCTAAGAACCGATCTTATCAATATCGCCGGGATATCTTCTACCACTTCCACGGAACCTATCCGTCTCGGGAGCACAAACCTATTGGCCCCCGAAATAAATTTTTTGTCATACGCCTGTGAATCCATTATTTTTTTCACGCGAAGACCCTTTATTTCCGTGGGCAGACCGGCTCTTTTGATAAGCCCCTTAAGCCTCTCCAGGTCGCGTGGCTTCATCATATCAAGTCTAACCGATATCTCCGAAGCAAGCAACATGCCCAACGCGACGGATTCCCCATGATTATACTGACCCGAATACCGCGAAGCCGCTTCTACCGCGTGGCCCAATGTGTGCCCAAAATTAAGGATTATGCGCAAGTCCTTTTTGTCATATTCGTCTTTTTCCACTACGCGGGCTTTTATCCTGGCGCATTCATAGATCACTTTTTCAAGCGGACCTTTTTTAAGAGAAACGAGGCTTACAATCTCTTTTTCCAGATACTCGAAAAGTCTATCGCCCGATATCATGCCGTATTTTATGATCTCCGCGAGCCCGTTCCTTATTTGCCTAAGGGGAAGAGTTTTGAGAAAAACCGTGTCCACGAACACCGCGTCCGGCTGATAAAAAGCTCCAACCAGATTTTTCGCCGCTGGGAGGTCTATCCCCACTTTCCCGCCTATCGAGGAATCCACTTGAGCGAGTAAGGTCGTAGGTATCTGAACAAACGGCACCCCCCTGCGGTACGTTGCCGCCACGAACCCCGCGAGGTCCCCCACCACGCCTCCGCCTACGGCTACAATGACCGGAACATGCCCTTTTGTCGCGCTTGATATTTCACGAACGGTGTTCTCAAATACTTCAAGGGATTTGGACCGCTCAGTCGAAGGGACACTTATCCTTATAACTGTATTCGAAAGTTTTTTAAGGACCGGTTTGAACACTGTGGCTGATCTCTTGGCGACTATGTTGTCGGATATAAGCACGATGGGACCAGTATATCCCCGCTTTTTTATGAACGCCGGGAAATAGTTCACCGCGCCCGCGGCAATATCAATAAAATACCTTTTTACGCCAAGTTCAACATTGATTTTTTCCATAACGGGATTTAATATATCACAGAAAAATATAAAAAGCAAAGATGGAATACCCGCGGCTAAAAATATGGTTTGACCAGATCGACGGGAAAACCTATATCCTTTACGATTATATTACCGCATACCTCAGGACCGTCAGCTAGATAAAACCCTGTCTTAGGCAAACCAAAAGTTATGGTCATATCGGCTTTTACGCAATTGCCCGCGGCTTTTCCCGTAGTTGCGTCAAGCCCTGACGGCACATCCACAGCGAAGACCCTGGCCCCCGAACGATTTATGCGATCAGCCGCCTTTGAATATCCTCCCGTAAGAGCGCCTTTAAATCCCGTACCGAACATCGCGTCCAGTACAATAGAAAAGTTTCCCTCGTCTTTCTCTCCCACGTAGTTTTCAATTGTCCTTATCTCGAGTCCCATTCCTCGTATCGTCTTGAAATTATCGCATGGAGCGCCCGCTCTTATTGTTCCCATATCAGGGATGAAGACGACAAGGCCTCCCGGCTTCTCCGCAAAAAGGTACCTGGCCGCGACAAAACCGTCGCCGCCGTTGTTGCCCTTTCCGCAAAACACGGCTATATTTTTGTTCTTAAGGGGATATGCCTCGGATATGACGACTTCCGCGACAACGGAGCCGGCCTTTTCCATAAGGACTTTTTGCGGGATCCCGTAGACCTCCCGCGCTTTTCTGTCTATCTCGGACATTTGTTCGCTAGTTACAGGTTTCATGAATTGGAGAAACGCCTGCGGCGCTTGCGTTCAGGAAATTTATCGAACGGGACTCCCAGAGGGAATATCTTTTTCGGGAATAAGTATAGTGAGAAGCCCCGCCTGAGACGCGGCAAGGACCATGCCTTGGGATTCTTCGCCGCGTATGACAGCCGGCTCGAGATTGTTTATTATTACGACCTTACGCCCGACAATATCGGAAAGACCATATTGCCCGCGGATCCCGGCGACTATCTGCTTTATCTCACCGCCCACATCAACTCGCAGCACATAAAGTCTATCCGCGTTGGGATGGTCTTTCGCCTCGATTATCGTCGCTATTCTCAGATCGAGTTTTTTAAATTCCTCAAAAGTTATCATATCTTAAACCTAAGATCCAAAGAACATTTACCAACCGGTTATTTTTTAGAAGCTTCTTTTTTCGGAGCTTCTTTCTTCGGAGCTTCCTTTTTGGCCGCCTCTTTCCCCGGAGCCGCTGCCCCAGCCGCCGGAGCGCCAGGAGCGCCTCCCTCGGCAGTTTCTTCGGCTGGCCCTTTAGCCTTTTTGACTTTAATCTTTATCGTTTTAAGTTTCGGCAGCTTGAAGATGGAATCTTTTTCCTCGCTCCACTTCTCTTTCTCTTCCATTTCCTTTATTCTCTCGAACCGCTTTAAAACCGCGCGGAATTTTCCACCTATCTGACTACCCTTTAAACTTGGATGTTGCGACATCTTTCTTTCCTCCTTAATGAGCCCCCATAGTTTGCTTAGCAAACTCCCATGGGGGCGAATTAACTCCGAAGCCTACGGAGTAAATTTCGATAGAAATTTACAAGTGTTCGGGTTTTGGAGTTACTCTCGTAATAAACAGTACCTACTTTACTTTTTTTATGTAACAATCCTTATACGTTTTGGACAAATTCTTCTTCGCGGCCTGGGCTTCCGTTATATTGGCAAAACCAGCGGCATATACTGTATACCATTCTCCGCTTTTTGTCAAACGTCCATCTGTCCCATTCTTCTTTAATTTCTCTATCTCTCGTTCGGCGGATTTTTTGTCCTTAGAGGAAATCAATTGGATTATATAGGCTGTTTTAGGCCCTTCTTTTACCGCGCTTACCGCACTTACAGCTTTTTCGGTTTTAGGAGGGGTCTTGATCTCCTCTTCTACTTTCGCGACCAATTCCGCTTCCAAGGGTGCCATATCGGATAAAAATAAATCTGTAACTTCTTCATTCAAAACAGGATACATCTCAACGGCCCCGCTAACCGAACCATCCTCCCGTATAAAATCTGTTTCGGATATTTTTCTACCGCGCTCGATCCCGATCGCGTACGCGGCGATAATGAAAACTAATATGCCTATGGCTATTATCACCGTATACTCAGAAGTGATCCTCACAACCGGCAGAAAATGGTTACCCCGGTAGCCTTTAAAAAATGATGGCTTTTTATCTTTTTTTTGGTATAACCCTTCCTCAAAAAAATCCTCTTGAAAATTCTTATCGTTCATTTGGGCTATATTGTAACATATTGTTTGTAAATGGCAAGTGGCAAAAAATACGCTGTTTTTGCCTTAAACCAGTCCGCCTTAAGCGAACGACACACAGAACTTCGCCACACGTCCGTGAAACTCCTCCGTACCATCCCGAAGAAGATCTCAGCTTAAATAAGCTCATTTAAGACAAAGACAGCACCGCCTTAAGAAATAGCGGATTACCTTTATAGTTCACCACGGTACTATACCACCCGTTCTCATCGCGAGAAAGAACGTTTTCCCGTATATCTTCACCCAATTTGCCGGATATCTCCGGTGAAAGCGAGATCTTAAGACTAAGTTTTATATCGTTCTTGCCTCCCATGACCTCATAGCTGCCAATAAGAATAATATTTTCAGAACGCGCCTCAAAGTTTTCGACATGAAAAATATTTTTACCCAGGACTAGAATGAACGTAACCCTGTCATATCTCTCGAGCGGGTCTGATATTACCTTGAAAATATCCCCTCCTCGAGCTGAACCATCGGCTGCCGATATCGGATTTATCCTGACGCCTTCGAGCCTGCACGATAATCGCAGCTTCCCGGAACCGAGCTCTCCTAAATCCACCGGCCTTATTTCAGTTTCATCCGCCAGGACCTCTATCCCACGCTCCGGCATGATCAACGATAACCCGGATATCTTTGTCCTGTCGAATATACTGCCCCATTTCGCGTATTTGACCTTGATGTCGGTCAGGTTATTCACGGAATAAGCGATGATGACATCCGCGAAAAGCAATGTCATAACAATAAATATTGCCAAAAAAAACGCGACTATAAAAAAAAGGCGGTTTTTGGAGAAAACTTTGCCCCAATGATAAATCATGATTTCCGGCCGAGTTCCTTCTGAAGAAGTTTTGAAACATCTTTTCGTTGAACAGCCTCGCAAAAAACATCCACTATCTCCGGATCGAACTGTTTTCCCCTGCCCTTACGTATCTCTCCTACGGCAGTCGCGAGGGAAAGCGCTCTCCGGTAAGGCTTATGCGATATCATGGCTTCAAACGACGCGCAAACCGCGAGTATGCGGGCGGCAAGCGGGATATCTTTCCCTTTAAGCCCCTTGGGATACCCTGTGCCGTCAAAATTTTCATGATGATGCATAATTATCGGCACAATGGGCTTAAGAGGCTTGAATTTGGAAAGAATGGCCGCGCCCTTTGTCGGGTGTGTTTTGACTATATCATATTCACGGCCGGTAAGACCGCCTTTCTTCATCAGGACTTTCTCCGGCACGCTTATCTGGCCCGTATCATGCAGCATAGCGGCATACTGAAGCATCTTTATCTCGCTCGTGTTCATGTTAAATTTACGGGCGACAAGATAAATAAGCCTCATATAGGAAGCTTCGACATAACTGCGTATCCCTGAAGGGCGGTTCTCCATAAGCTGCGCGATACATTTTATAGTGCTAAGAGTAAGATCAGACTGTTCTTTAAACAGCTGCGCGTTCCTTATCGCTATGGCTGCCTGTTCAGCGAGGGTCTTCATGATCTCCTCGTCAAAAAGCGTGAACTCCCCGCCGTCTATCTTATCATAAAGCGTAATGGCCCCCACGACATCCTCGTCGATCATCGGAGTGGCCAGGTAATTACTCCCGCGGATCGAAGTCCCTCTTTTAACGGCTTTACCCGGGGCATATCGGCCGATCTGTACTTTTTTTAATTTTGTTTTTTCGTGCCTGAGGTCAATGGTAGTCTGGGGGATAAGGATCTTATGCTTTTTATCAACGAGCTTTATCGAACATCTGTTGGCCTTAATAACCTGCAGGGCCAACCTTGCTATGCGCGGTAAAAGTTCTCCCAGGTCCAGTGTCGAGGTGATCAACCTATGGACCGTATGTACGGTCGATACCGCTATGGCCCTCGGCCGTATCGTTTTGTTCACGTCTTCAAGTTCGATCTCAACTCTTAGTTCCCTTATCAAGGAGTCCAAAAAAGCAGAGAACATCTGGAGAAGACCCGGCGAGATCGCTTTCCTCATCCCACAAAGCACAATAAATCCGAAGATATTACTGTCATATACCAGCGGACAGCATAATCCATACCGGCTCCCCTTTTTATAGCTAAAAGCTACGCTCCCCTTCTCCTTTTTCGACGTCTTGATGCTTGAAAAGATCTCATCGATACAAACGTCGCACCGTTTAAAATCCCGGATATTCTTTCTCAGTGATTTTACTAATTCCGTTTTTAATACGCCGGAATCGTCTCCTTTAATAAAGATCATCATGCTCTCACCGGAATTATCTAAATACCGGCTCATATGATCGACTTCTTTATGGAGATAAGGATTATTCTCTATCTTCTCAACTATATTGTTAAATTCCATGTTGCCTTTGCCTTATTAATCCCAAATTTTGGTCCATACATTAACCTCGGGGACCGATCAAACCCTTTCGTATGGCTCAAAAAATTTTTTATACTGATCAAGCGCGTACCGGTCGGTCATCCCCGCCATATAGTCACAAATAACCCGGTATTTGCCACGTTCTTGAACATATTGCTGAGCTTGGGGCGGAAGCTGTTCCGGGCTCTCGGAGTACACTTGAAAAAGCGACCTGAGAAAACGTGACGCCTTGTTAGACATCCGGATAACTCTAAAATTTTTATAAAGCTTTTCCGCCAGGACACCTTTCAACGGTTTTCTTTTCTCTTCCAACGGGGCTGAAAAAGATATTATGCCCCTTTTATCTTCGGGCAGCTCCGCCGCGTTTTTTATCCCGGCCGCTTTTATATTGCTTATCGAATTGTTTATTATATCCGTAACCTGCAGATCTATCAGACGCCTTACAACCTGAGACCGCTTCACTTCATCGTCAACTTTTACTTTATTTTCTTTTTCTATAACCATTAGCGCATCTTGCCATATGGGTATGTTTTCCAGGTCCTTTTCTCCCAAAAGACCGCTTTTGAGGCCGTCATCCAGATCATGGTTATCATACGCGATCTCATCTGAAATATCAACAACCTGTATCTCCAGAAGAAGCGGCCCTTTCACGCTAGTCTGGTCCATACGGTCCAGGTCGAAAGGGGTCGAATGCTTTATTATCCCGCGCCGTACCTCTTGGGTAAGATTAAGCCCGCTGAACCCGGAATAACGTTTTTCCAGAAGATCCACCACCCTTAAACCGTGAGTATTATGGTCAAAACCACCGTGGTCCTTCATAAGCTCGCTAAGCACATCTTCGCCCGAATGTCCGAACGGCGTGTGCCCAAGATCATGCGCCAACGCGATAGCCTCGACAAGATCCTCATTTAATTTTAATGTCCGGGCTATAGTACGGGCTACCTGTGCGACTTCCAATGTATGCGTGAGGCGCGTCCGGTAATAGTCACCTTCATGGTTCACGAATACCTGGGTCTTGTATTCAAGTCTCCTGAACGCCGTGGAATAAATTATGCGGTCCTTATCTCGCTGATAGACCGTGCGATAATCATGCTCCTTCTCTTTATACTGGCGGCCGCCTGTTTCGGCGCTCTTCATGGCATATGGCGCCAGCCATTCATATTCCCTCTTTTCAATATCCTTCCTCGCGAGCATCATCGACACACCTATTACTCTCTTTTTACGCTTTCAGCGGCCATAACCCTGATCTTGCGTCACGCAAGATCTGCCCATAGGGTCAAAACCTGTCATAATACGTTATATTAACATAAACCAAGCAAATCCTAATAGAAAAATTTTAACCCGAGATATGTTACGTACATAGCGCTCTCCTTCCGTCATCGTCGCAAGACCTATTCCACCTTTGCACCCATCTAACCACGAGCGCAGAACCGCTTTAGCGGTACCGAAAATCGGTTTTTATTCTGGTCAATGGGCGCGAGAAAGAAAATATCTTTAAAAGGAGAGAAAACTTAACTTCCCGGATTTAACACTTGGACCCCATAAAATGGGGATAGATCTCGCTACAATATGTCAATGATCTCGGCGCGGATATTGTCATTTTCGATATTGATCACGCCCAGAGACCGTCCTTTTGAAAAAATAGTATCACCGGCGCTGCCCGGGTTAAAATATAACGTCCCATCTTCGACCACATTGTATGGAAAATGAGAATGTCCGAAAATAATTATATCAAGTTTTTTGCTGAACATGGTTTTTGCCAGAATCGGCACTTTAAAACTGGGGCCTCGCCCGTGAAAGACCCCGATCTGCTTGCCCCCGACGTTTATGATCATTTTCTCGGGAAGCACTTGTTTCACTTCGGGGCTATCCATATTCCCGCGCACGGCTTTTGTTTCGGCTATCGTGCCAAGCTCCTTCAGGACTGACATTTCGATTATATCGCCGGCGTGTATTATAAGATCACAGCCCTTAAAATGTTCGTAAACTTCTTTGGGAAGTTTTTTAGAGGAGATCGGTATATGTGTATCGGATATAACCCCTATTTTCATGCCACCAACTCATATTTCCCGTAAAGACGAAGCAACTTGTTTATCTGCACCAGGTCCCAAACCCACATATTTTGCTCTTTGGCGAGGAGATACGCGTTTTGCTCGATCCCTTTAAGCGGAACTATTATTTTCTTGGCTATTTTAGAGCCATCCCCGTTTTCCTTCGTCTCCCATAACTTGTTTATATCGGATTCGTTCACCATCTCGCCGTTTTTGACGTGAAATTTCCAGCTATAGCCGTTAACATATCCGGAAATGTCGAACACCCTGCCATATGTATGCCGTGCCTTTATCTCCTCAAAACGCGGCAATTTCCGGAGGTTCATATTTATCCGTACCTTCTCATTCTTAAAAGACGAAAATAAATCGCATATCGTATCTATAACGTCCTTGGAATTAAACTCGCAGAATTTTTTCAGGTCCTCTTCGACCACCCGTTTGAACTCAAGATATTTTATGTCCATTTCGTCGACCACGGTATTAGCTTTAAGGAAATATACATATCTCAACCAGTATTCGAAAAGTTTATCCGATATCTTGAAGAACATCCCGCTTGAATATGCGAGGTCCATATCCTGAAGTTTTTGAAGCTTCTCGCTAAGGTCTTTATCCTTTGCGCCTAGATCCGACCATATCCCCTTCATCGTGCTTTTCCCGTTGGCAAGCGCCAAAAGTATGGGAACGAACTGTTTCCTGGCGTTCTTCTCGAGAAAGAAATTAATATTGTTTGTAAAATACTGGTTTAGTACGCCCTTTGACTTGTATAGGACATCGGCCAGGGCATCGAGCAAATTCTCCTTTTCGCTGCGGTTATTGTTTTCCTGTTTGGAGATCTCCATGAACCGGGACACGAGGACCTCCAGATAGAAAGGGCTCCCCTGCGTGATCTCTATTAGATACTCCGGTACATCCTTGGACGAGGCGAAAGAGTTGACCTTTTCAGAAACAAAAGAATGCGCCGTCTGATTATCAAATCCGCCGACTTCGATCACCTCGAAATTACCGAAAAGCAGCGATAACTTATGGGAAAGGATATCGTTCAAAAGGGTCTTTTGAGAACTCGATACGATATACATCGTATTTTTCTGTACCATGATAAATTTGCCGAAAGTCTGGAATGGTTTCCTTAAGTGAAAATCCGACAGATTATGGAATTCATCGAGTATCACTATACAGCTTTTGCCGGTTTCGCTCTTAAAAACGGACGTCAAGGCAAGGAGCATCTCATAAGCGCTGTCCGCCTTTTTCTGGTCAAGCGCCTCAAATATGTTTTCAATATTGCGGATCGTATCCGGGATAAGCCCCCGGCAGATATCCTTCATCTTATCGATATCGCCGTCAGGCTTTAATCCGCGGACCCGCAAAAAATGATATAACATGGTACCGATAAATCTGTTACAGAAAGATCTGAAATCCTCTCCACCCATCTCTATATAGAGCGGAACTATATCCGGATCAGTGATATTGCTGAGGAAATGCCTCAGAATGGACGATTTCCCGGAGAGCATGGGACCGGCAAGAGCCAAGTTCTGCCTGTATCCGCCCTTAAGAGCGGCTACACGCTTATTCAACGTCCCCAGAACTTCTTCCCTGCCGAAAAATTTCTTACCAAAGACAGGTTCAATAAACATGGGTAAATTAGGTAAAAATAGTTATAATTTTATAAAATATGTAATACCAATTGTTTCAGAAAACCGAGAAATAATATTATCTCATTTCCATTATGATGTCAATGAAAATGAGGCAAAAATCGCATGATTTTTAACTATTTTTCCTAAAATTTTTCTTGACTTCGCGCCCTATTTCGGGGACCCGACGGATAACCGTATTCCGTGTTGGTTTTCCGGGTGCCGGTTCGCCAGTTAACCAGTTGGCCGGTTAGCCAGTTTGCCGGTTCCGCTGGTTTGTTGGTTAAAAGCACCGTTAAACCTTTTTACCGCTTTCCACTTTATTAGATAATTCGCCTATTATTCTTTTATAATCCTCGATTAGTTCGAATATAGTCTCATTTTGGAATATTGATTTATCCTTATATCTAAAGCTTTTATCACTCACCTTTCTTTCGTGGACAAATGAATTCCTAAGGTCATTGATTCGTTTTAAATCTTTAATTGTTGTAGTTCTTGTGATACTAAAATTTTCAATTATATTAATTTTTTCTATAAATTGCAATTTTGCCATAATATCAGCCAGTTTTCGGATTGGAACAACTCCCCAAAGGCTCTTTAGCCCCATAACCAAAACAATGCAAATAACTAAGGTTATACTTTGTACTGCACCCCGTTAAGCAAGTGAATTTTTAGTAACAAGCGTTAATTGTTC
>CAZOMD010000025.1:0-25834 GCA_964580895.1 uncultured Planctomycetia bacterium
TATATCTTTAATAAGATGACCGAGAAGCTCCATGGTGTTAACGTGAAAAAAGTGACGGTATGGGAAACTGATTCGTCATACGCGTCTTACTGGGAATAACCGCGTTCAATGCCGGGCATTGCCCTCTGGGCAATACCCGGCATTGAACGCAGGAAGTGTATCTATGAAAAAGGCAGTGGTACTTTTATCCGGCGGGATGGATTCCGCCGTTACGCTCTACATGGCTATGGAAAAGTATCGCTGCGAGGTCTTGACGTTCGACTATGGGCAGAAGGCCGGAAAAGAAATAGAATGCGCCCGGCGCCTGGCGGATATCAATAAGTGCCGGTTTTATCTTGTGAAGATATCCTTGCCATGGAAGGGCAGTTCCCTCATCGATAGAGATATGGAAATACCGGCCGGAGAAAAAAGTATCGATGCCGGGAAAATCCCGGACACATACGTCCCGGCGAGAAATATTATATTTTTGAGTTTTGCCGTTTCTTTCGCGGAAACGATAGGGGCCGCGGCCGTATTCATCGGGGCCCATCAGGTCGATTTCTCGAATTATCCGGATTGCAGAAAAGTTTTTTTCAAAACTTACCAAGACGCGATAAAACTCGGAACAAAAAGCGGCCAAGAGGGCCATCCAGTCAAGATTATGACCCCTATTATCGGCCTATCCAAGAAAGCGATAGTCGAAAGAGGGGAAAGGCTCGCTGTGCCGTTCGAACATACCTGGTCTTGTTATAAAGGCGGGAAAAGACCTTGCGGGAAATGTGAATCCTGTATTTATAGGCAAAGGGCGTTCAGCGGGGCGGGGGTCGAGGACCCCTTAAAAGGACAAAAATAGATGGAACAGGCTAAAGTATCGGAAATTTTTTTATCATATCAGGGCGAAGGGCCTTTTATGGGAAGCCGCCAGATCTTTATACGGTTTTTCGGATGCAATCTTTCTTGTTCCTATTGCGATACTTCTCTCGAGAGTTTCAAGTCCTTCACAAACGACGGGCTTTTAGGAAAAGTGCTTGATTTTGATGATGATTACAACGAACTTACTCTTACGGGCGGGGAACCGCTCCTTTACGCCGATTTTTTGAACGAGTTCCTCGCGAGTTTCAAACGGCATAAAACGCACAGGATATATCTCGAGACGAACGGTACTTTGCCGAAAGAAATGGCTCTTCTCTCCGGTAGCGTTGATATCGTGGCCATGGATATCAAACTTCCGTCGTCTTCGGGAAATAATCCCGAACTATGGGACGCGCACGAGGCGTTCATCAAGGCCGCGGATCCGTGCGAACTTATAGCGAAGGCGATAATCACTGAGACCACCACCATCGATGATATTAAAAAGATGGGCGCGCTTATCTCCAACGCGGGAAAGGAAATGACGGTCGTGTTACAGCCGGTAACCCCCGTAAACGCGGCAATAGAGCGGCCGGATGAGGAGATGATGGTATATTTCAGGGAATTCCTGAAAAAGAAGACCAAGAAGGACGTTATTATCCTGGGGCAGGTACATAAGCTTGTTGGGATACGGTAGACGGTTGCTACTTCCGTAGGACGTGGGATGTAGGACGTGGGACGTAGAGTGGTTTACCGATTAGCCAGTTAGCCTGTTTGCCGGTTAGCCAGTTAGCCGGTTCGGTTGCGAAGAGTCAAAGATTCAGAGAGTCAAAGAGTCAGAGACGGGACGAAAGTCGTAAAACACATAGACTCTGTGACTCTAGCGAACGAAGTGAGCGGTGACCCTTTGACACTCTGTCAGACGTTCTACGATACAATGATACGACGGGGAATGCCCTGCTCCATGCCGGCAGGTATAGCCAGCGCAGCGCAAGTATACTCGGGACAGGGTGGTACAAAAAACCATAAAAAACGAATTCGGATATTAATTGTTAGATATTTAAAAATAAAATGAATAAAAAAATAGACGATATAAATATTGATAATATTGAGTTAGATAAGCATAAAATTGTTATTCCCTCAGGAACTGCATTATATAGAGCAGTTCCCATAGGTACCGATCCCTTAAGACCCACTGGTAAGGCAAGTAGATTTGCTAAAGAGCCCCCAAGTTATACTTTTGAAAAATATCAAGCGGCATTGGAAAACGGAACAGCAATATTGGTCGGTACTGGTGCAAATTATTACTGTGAAACTATATCTACTGCTGTCATGGAAGTCGGTGGTGTCTTAAAAGATAAAGAAATCTATAAAATTACTTTAAAATCCAACATAGAAGTGGTCGATATGGATTCCATTTGTAAGTCGGAAGGCGTTTCCAAACCACACACAGGAGACAGAACTGAAATATGGCACAAATTTTATGGTAAAAAGGTTAACGGACTTCGCTATGAAAGCTCAAAAAATCTTGATGATTATAATCTTGTGATATTCCCAGATTGGTGTAAGAACTTCAGGGACATAGTTGAAGTAGAAAAATCTAAATAAAAACATCTAACAACGCACTGCACCTGACCTTTCAGCCGCTTTCAGCGGCCTCAAGGCAGGTGAGTTTGAGTGTTAGAAGAAAAAAATGATTCAACTAATTTTTGGAATTACATTATTGATTGCTGGCGTAATTTGTACAACAATTGGTGGTTTTGTAGCAACTGATGGGTGGAATAAATTAAAAAAACAAAAACAGACTGAAATACAATTAAAACCAAGAATTAATGTTACATTTGATAAAATAAAAGATGATTTAGTGTTAGAACATTTATGGGAAAGTCCGGGGCATCCATATTATAATTACAAAATAATCGTGAGCAACGATGGCAAGACATCAGCCAAAGAATTAGTATTTGGAACCGGGATAATATCTCATGAAAAAGCGATGAACTACAGTGGAATTAACTATGACGATATAGCGTTTTATGAAAGTGGTTATCCTAAAATTATTGAACCAAATTCAACAGTATCGGCGTTTATTAGTAGTAAATATAGAGAAAATGATAAAGCTACGCAGAATGTGAGTACAGTTCCCCAAATCATGGGCATAAAAATTGTCGTAAAATATAAGGAAGAAATGTCAGAGATTAACAAGGAAGTCCACTTAATATATGCAGTGTTTGGAAAACGCGCACTTATTCTTTCTCGTAGAGAGATTGAAGTTAAATAAACAAAATAAATGAGATGGTTAGATAACATATTAACAGGAGTTCGGAGCGGGATATGGTAAAAAAGAAGAAAAAAAATTATGAGGGGTTACAGGAAAACGTCAGGTCCTTGTCCCTGCCCAGTATAGAAGTGTGGGAGAACAAGTATAAAGACAAGGATTACGTGGTGAGGTTCGACACTCCTGAATTTACGTGTATCTGTCCGAAGACGGGTCTACCGGATTTCGCGCATATTTTCATCGAATATTCACCGGACAAATGGTGCGTAGAACTAAAGTCTTTTAAGGAATACATATTGGCGTACAGGGAGCTGGGCATATTCCATGAACATGTCGTCAATCGCTTTCTCGATGATCTTGTGAAAAGCTGCGGGCCCAGATGGATGAAGGTTAGGGGTGTTTTTAACGCGCGCGGCGGGATAACGACGACCGTTGAGGCGGAGTATAAGAAATAACGGTAGGCACGGTTCGACGAAGAACGTAGTTGGCCGGTTTGTCAGTTGGCCAGTTCACCGGTTTGTCTGTTCCGAGGAACGTGGGAGGAAGGACGTTCGCTTATTTCCTGCCTGCCGGCAGATAGGCATTCGCTTGGACGTAGGACGTTCCAACGAACGCCTGCAGGCAGTGGACGTTCTTCGACGCAAGGATACGACGGAAAACACTGGTAGCTATGAAAATAAAAGCGCGAAGGTATTACATCTATTATGCCGCGAAAGTTTTGTTCTTTGTCATCAGGATAATCCCCAGAAGGATAGGCATTATTGTGGCTGTTCTTCTTTCGAAGTGCGCTTACCGGATATTGAAACGCTACAGGGATATCGCATTAAGTAACCTTAACGGTTTTTTTAGCGGCGACAAGACTCGGAACGAGCGGATAGCAAAAAACCTTTTTGCGAATCTGGCCAAGAACGGGATCGATTGGATAAAGTTATCCGGCGGGGGGAAAGGCTATGTTGGTAGGATAGTGACGGAAGTCCAGGGGCTTTCGAACCTGGATAAATTGCTGGCCCGCGGGAAAGGTGTCGTTGTCGTCTCGGCCCACATCGGGAACTGGGAAGTACTTCCCATATACCTGGGCGTAAAGGGGTACAAAGGGGCCATTGTCGCCAGACGCATATATTTCCACAAGTTCGATGAATTTGTGACAAAGATGCGTACCCGTTACGGGGCGCGGGTGATCTACCGTGACGAATCGCCCAAAAAGATGCTTAAACTGCTGAAGCTCGGCGAGATACTGGGCATCCTCGCGGACCAGGACGTGGACAGCGTTGACGGTGTTTTTGTCGAGTTTTTTGGGGCTCCGGCGTATACCCCCACGGCCCCCGTTAAGATAGCCATTGCGTCGGGTGCCGGACTTATCCCGGTCTTTGTAGTGAGGAAACCCGACGATACGTATAAAATAATTGTCGATCAGCCGATCATCATTCCGGAAGGGACGCGGGATGAGGCCCTCATCGAGAGCTATACGCTGGCTTGGACAAAAGTCCTGGAAAGATACATAAGGGATTATCCCGATCAATGGGTATGGATACATTCGAGGTGGAAGACGGGCGCTAAAAAGGATGACAGGAGTGTTAAAAAGGCATGAAAAAAATATTATTTTCAGCGTGTGTGGTTTTTTTCGCTTTTTTGTTTTTATGGCATAACGAATGGTCTTCCTCCGCCAGGGACGAAAAGAGCGCTGAAATGGAAGTGCCCGGCAAAAATGACATCGACCAGAAGGTCATGTCGTTTTCCGTTGACGGACGCAGTCCCATTGGCGTGAGGCAATGGCATATCGAAGCTACCTCGGCGGAGATCACGGGAGAAGAAGAGATAGTGCTTAATATGCTGAAAGCCGTTGCCTATGCTGACGAAACGGCGGTATTTTTGACCTCGAATACGGGGGTATATCATAAAGATGCCGGAGAGGTCGAACTTATAGGCAACGTCGAGGTCGTTTCGGAAGAAGGTTTTAAGCTCAAGACAGAGCGGGCAAAGTGGTCGCATAAAGATAAAAAAATATCGACGGATGAAATAGTGGAGATAACAAGGGAAGGTCTTGTAGCGGTCGGTAAAGGTGGGATGGCCGATTCCGAGAATAAACGGGCCGTTCTTTTTTCCGATGTCAGCGTTACAATGGTCCCCGAGACGAAGGTCCGGTGTAACGGTTCGCTCGAAGTAAGTTATACCGACAATAAGGCTATTTTCCGCGATAATGTCGTAGTCGAGGACAAGGACGGAAGCTTATCCTCGGACAAACTTACCGTGGATTTTGACCCCGTTACTCAGAAACTCGCGCGGGTGACGGCAGAAGGCAACGTAAAGATCAAGCGGGGGAATAGTTATACTCTGAGCGAAAAGGCCGTATATACGGACAGTACCAGAAGCGCTAAGTTGGAGGGGAATCCCAGGATAATAATCGATCCGACCGAGTTGGCCGAGCTCAATGAGATGAACGTGAGCGGGACATAAAAACCCGTACTCATAAGTAAGTGGTGTTACTGCGGGCGGGTTGTATCGATAGCGTATGGTTTGTGTAACGGAGAAGAATATGGGTTTTGACTTTTAACTTGAGGTTTTTACTTTTTCATTTTTACTTTTGAATTAATTAGTTTTTGACGCAAGAAAGGTAAACATGCATCTACTTGAGACCCGTGATCTTGTCAAGCACTACGGCGGAAGGAACGTGGTGAATGAGGTCAGCATCAATGTGCATCGGGGGGAAGTCGTGGGCTTGCTCGGGCCCAATGGGGCGGGCAAGACCACCACGTTTTATATGATCACGGGTATCGTCAGGCCGGATAGGGGCCACATAATTTTTGATAAAAAAGATATAACCCGGTTCCCGATATATCAGAGGGCCCGTTCCGGGATAGGATATCTTTCGCAGGAACCGTCTATTTTTAGAAAGTTGACCGTTGAGGAAAATATTATGGCTGTTATGGAAACCCTGGGCTTCCCCCGGAAAGAGCGTGATAGCCAGCTTGATAACCTGCTTAACCAGTTAAAGATATCGCACCTGCGCAAGAACAAGGCATATACTTTGTCCGGCGGGGAAAGAAGAAGGCTTGAGATAACAAGGACTCTTGTTACGAACCCCATGTTCATATTGCTGGATGAGCCTTTTAGCGGGATAGACCCGATCGCCGTTTATGACTGTCAGGAAGTCATCAGAGAACTAAAAGAGATGGGTTTAGGTATACTTTTGACGGATCATAATGTCAGAGAAACACTTACGATAACTGACAGGACATATATCATGTATGAGGGGCAGATCCTTATATCGGGGACAAAAGAGGATCTCATCAATGATTCAAAAGCGAGAGAAATATATCTTGGTGAAAGATTTAGTATGTAAATGAGGCCATGAGTTACGGCAACGAAGTTGACGTAACTCATAAGGCCGAATTTATCCCTGCCTGCCGGCAGGCAGGCCGAGCGTGGCGAGGGATCTCAACGAGCGCGAAGCGCGAGTAGATACAAGGGAAAAATATAGGCGAAAACTCCGTTGCCGTGATCATAAAGCCGGGTTGATGAGAATAGCGGAAAGAGGCGGAAGAACCAGTGATTTGTGTGCTTTAATTTGTATTGAAAAACAAAACGTGTAATGGTATATTGATACTTTCTCATTGTCGATGCTAATCGAATACTGTTGAAAAAAACATCAAAATAGAAAGGTTTTTATGGAGATTAACATTACCGGCCGGAATATGGATCTTGATAATTCGTTGAAATCCTATATCTATAAACGTTTATCGAAACTTGAAAAGATCTATAATCGTATTTATAGATGTGACGTAATATTGGAAGACGGCAAAGTTTGGAAGAACGCGGAGATAGTCTTTCACTTAAAGAGGAACAGTATTGTCGGGAAGGAAAGTACTCCGGACATATACGCGTCGATAGACGGAGCTACCGATAAAGTGAAAAAACAGCTCAGGAGACTTAACGAAAGATTATCGTCCCACAGAAGGAAAAACGTTTTTGATAGGATCAACCCGTTCAAAAAACGCAAGGATGTGGAAACAAGAGAAGACATCCCGGTAATAAAGGCGGACCGTTTCGCGGATAAGCCCATGCATGTCGAAGAAGCGAAGCTGGAACTTGAGAATAAGGATAACGAGTTCATAATGTTCAAGAACGCGGAAACCGGTCAGATAAATGTGCTCTATAAGCGAGGGGATGGAAAGTACGGGCTGGTAGAGCCGAATCTTTAACAAGCGCGGCCTTATAAAGACCGTCATGGCGCTGGGGATGCCGTCCGAGGCGGACCGTCCCGATGTTATGGTTTTTATCACAGGAACAACCAAAATATATTTTAAAAGTGAGAATAAACATGAAAAGTAAAATAAAGAAACTTACGGGGACATCCCACCAATTTGACATAGAGATATCAAAAGAAAAAGTCGATAAAGCGATAAACGAAGTGCTTGAAGAAGTGCGAATGGAGGCTGTGCTCCCGGGTTTTAGAAAGGGCAGAGCCCCGATTGACCTTGTCCGGAAGAAACATCAGAAGGAGATATTGGATGAAGCCGTGGGTAGGTTGATACCTCAGGCATATCAACATGCCATAGACGAGCATGGAGTGGAGCCGGTCAGTTATCCGGAAGTGTCGGCGGTAGATATCGCGCACAGCGGCGAACTTACTTTTAAGGCTAAATTCGATGTCCGGCCAGAGGTAAATCTAAAAAAGTATAAAGGTCTTAAAGTAAAATCCGGCAAGGTCAGTATTACCGATGAGGAGTTCAAGGAAGCTCTCGAGAGGATCCGTGGCATATATGCCGAATATAGCGCTACTGAGAGACCTCTACAAAAGGGAGATATCGCCGTATGCGATGTCGAGACCTTTATGGACAGTAAGCTCGTGGCCAAGAAACGTGAGAATATGTGGGTAGAGGTCAACAAGGAAGTCTCTCTTTTGGGTATGGGGGAGGAATTGTGCGGCCTGACCAAGGGCGACAAAAAGGATATTGAGGTCATGGTGCCCGAAAATTATCCGGACAAGGGATACGCCGGGAAAAAGGCATTTTTTAAAGTCGAAGTTAAGGACACCAAGGAAAAGAAGCTTCCTGAACTGGACGACGAATTAGCGAAGAAAATAGGCAAGGAAAACATAGATGACCTCAGGCAGGAGATACGTTCCCAGCTTCTGGAGAGAAAAGAGGCTAACGCGCGTGTATTGCTTACGAACCAATTGCTTGAACAGCTCCTGAAAAGCCACGATTTTGACCTGCCCGCGTCAATGGTTGCCAGACAGCTTAAGGTCCTGATGGAAAAAATGGAGGCCGAACTGGTGCAAAAAGGCGTAGATGCCGCGGCAATAGAAACCAACAAAAAAACTATCGAGAAAAAGCTCGCCGCCGAGGCCGAGAATAAAGTCCGGCTTTATTTTATCCTTGATAAAATAGCCGATAACGAAAAAATACAGGTCACGGAAGAAGAGACCGCGAATTGGCTGAAATCGCTGGCGGACTCGATAAATAAGCCTTTTGAAGAAGTAAAAAAATATTACGAGGAACATGATCTTCTGGACGGGCTGAGGGAACAGTTAAGAGAGGAAAAGACCATGGATTTTCTTCTTTCCGAAGCCGCGATCAACGAACAGTAGTTTATTCGGGCAGCGAAGTCCGTACGGCTTTGGGCCGCGGGTCTCTTCTGCCGGGCGAGTTATGAAGGGGGGAGCAGGATGAATATCGTTCCGATGGTTATCGAAAAGGAAGGAAGGCTCGAAAGGGCGTATGACATATATTCAAGACTTCTTAAGGACCGCATCATCATAATAGGTTCGCCTATCGACGATACGGTCGCGAACATAGTCGTCGCGCAGCTTTTGTATCTCCAGACGGAAGATCCCGACAAGGATATAAGCATATACGTCAATACTCCCGGAGGGAACGTAACAAGCGGATTGTCGATCTACGATACCATGCAGTTCGTGAAGCCGCATGTCAACACATATTGCCTGGGGCAGGCTTCCAGCATGGGGGCCGTTCTTCTCGCGGCGGGGACCAAAGGCAAGAGATATTCGCTCCCGCATTCCAGGATAATGATCCACCAACCTTGGGGCGGAGTGGAAGGCGCGGCGGCGGACATACATATTCAGGCCAGGGAGATATTGAGGATAAAGGAAGAGCTTGAGAAGATCCTGGTAAAGCATACAGGGCAGTCTATGGACCGGATCAAGGCTGATACCGACAGGGATTATTTTATGACAGCCGCGGAAGCGAAAGAGTACGGCATCGTGGATCACGTTATCGAGAGCGTGTCTAAATAAACTATCAGGATAAAAATATGTTTAATTTGAGAAATTCGGTGGAAAAAACATCAGGAGGTATGTATGCGTAAGTACAGGTTGATGTCGCCGGGGCCCACGCCGGTGCCGGAGAAAGTACTTCTCTCCATGGCGGATACTATCATACATCACAGGACGCCGCAGTTCCAAGCTGTTCTTAAATCCGTGAACGTTAAACTCAAGAAGGTTTTTCGCACGGAGAATCCCGTGCTGATATTATCATCCAGCGGTTCGGGGGCGATGGAAGCGTCGGTCGTGAATTTGCTTTCTAAAGGGGATAAGGCCCTTATCATAAAAGGTGGTAAGTTCGGCGAAAGGTTTGGGGAGATCTGCGAAGCATACGGTATAGCCACGGTGAATTATGACGTTACCTGGGGCGAGCCCGCGGATCCGGCAGTCGTCCAGAAACTCTTGAAAGAAAATCCTTCGATAAAGGTCGTATACAGCACGTTGGCCGAGACATCGACCGGCGTAGTTAACGATATCCGGGCCATAGCCGGGGTAGTGTCCAAAACGGATGCTGTGCTGGTGACTGATGCCGTGAGCGGTCTTACCGCCGATGCGCTTCTTCCCGATGAATGGGGCGTCGATGTTGTGGTCTCAGGTTCGCAGAAGGGACTGATGCTGCCGCCAGGCCTGGCGTTCATAAGCGTGAGCCCTAAGGCGCAGAAACTTATCGGGAGATCGGATCTGCCGAAATTCTATTTCGATCTTAAAGCCGCGCTTAAATCATATGCCAAGGACGATACCCCGTGGACACCGGGGGTATCGCTGATAACCGGGCTTGATAAAGTGCTTGATATCCTGCTGGAAGAAGGTCTTGATAACGTTCTCGCGAGGCACGCCCGTTTGGCTAAAGCGACAAGAGAGGCCGTGAAAGCCCTTGGCCTGGAACTTTATCCCAAAAGTCCGTCTAACGCGGTGACCGCCGTAAAGGTGCCGGATGGGATAGACGGGTCCAAATTGGTCAAAAAAATGAGGGACGAGCAAAATATCACTATCGCGGGGGGACAAGGGGCCGTGAAAGGTAAGATATTCCGCATAGCCCATCTTGGATACATGGATGAGTATGATACCATTACGGCTATTGCAGCGCTTGAAATAGTTTTGGAACAGCTGGGGTTTAAGATCACGTTCGGCAAAGGGGTCGCCGAAGCGCAGAAAAATTTCAAATAACCTTGTGTATGATTCTGTGTCAAAGGGAAGGAAGGAGTTGATCGATCATGGCGTTTAAAGTGCTGATCAGCGATCCTTTGTCAAAAGAAGGGGTCGATATACTGAAGGAAAGAAAGATAAAAGTGGACGAGGTCTCTAAACTTTCCGAAGCGGAACTGGTGAAGAAGATCAAGGGATATGACGGGCTTATAGTAAGAAGCGACACGATTGTCACGAAGAAGATTATAAAGGCCGCGGATAAACTAAAGGTAATTGGAAGAGCGGGTGTCGGTCTTGACAATGTTGACGTCGACGCCGCGAGCCAGAAAGGTATAATCGTCATGAACGCCCCGGCCGGGAATACCATGTCTACGGCGGAACACGCGTTCAGCCTTATGCTCTCTCTTTCCCGTAACATACCGCAGGCCAATCAATCTTGTAAACAGGGCAAATGGGACAGAAAAAGGTTCATGGGAGTGGAACTTTACGGTAAGACGCTTGGTATAATTGGCCTAGGGCGGATCGGTACCGAGTTCGCCAAAAGGGCTCTAAGTTTCGGGATGAAGGTGCTGGCGTACGATCCGTTCCTTTCCGAAGATAAGGCAAAGGCGCTTAATGTCGAGCCGGTGAACCTTGACGCGATCCTAAGAAGGTCCGATTTTATAACCATACATACCCCTCTTACCGATGAAACACGGCATCTTTTGGATGAAAAGGCTTTTGACAAAATGAAAAAAGGCATCAGGATCATAAACGCCGCCAGAGGCGGGATAATCGACGAAGCGGCCCTCGCGAAGGCTATAGCTTCCGGCAAGGTGGCCGGAGCGGCCCTTGATGTTTATGAGACAAAGTTGAAACCGCCGTCGGATAGCCCGGTCATCAATCTTGAGAATGTGATAACTACTCCGCACTTGGGGGCTTCGACAGAAGAGGCGCAGATAAATGTCTCTATCGACATAGCGAAATCCGTCGCGGACGCTCTTCTCGGGAAAGGGTTCAGGAATGCCGCTAACATTCCGGCTCTGGAGGAAGATGCCATAGGGGTGATCAAACCTTTCATCAATCTCGCGGAACGCCTGGGGTCCATACAGGCTCAATTGATAGATGACCCCATAAAATCCATCACCGTAAAATATATCGGTGATATAGCGCAGCTTGATGTGGCCGTTGTGACGAGAGCCCTGCTAAAAGGCATATTCAATCCGATCCTGGAAGAACAGGTCAATTACGTCAACTCTCTTCTTATCGCCCAGGATAGGGGCATAAAGGTGGCGGAGCAAAAAACAGCGAAGATAACGGATTTCGCGAATCTTATAAGCGTGGAGATAGATACAGGCAAACGGAAACATTTCATTATGGGTACCCTCTTCGCCAATAAGGAACCCAGGATCATCAAAATAGATAAATATTACGTTGAGGCCATTCCGGACGGGCATATGCTTTTTGTCTCTAACAAAGACGTGCCAGGCGTAGTCGGCAAGCTCGGAACGGCGCTCGGCAAATACGGCGTGAATATAGCCGAGATGAGTTTTGGCAGAGACAAAAAGACCGGCGAGGCGATAAGCCTCTTGAACGTGGATAGCGAAGTCCCAAAATCGATAATCGACAAACTCAGCAAGGAGAAAGATATCACAGGGATAAAGCAGGTAAAGGTTTTTATATAACGCGGATCTTCACGGGATTATCTAAAAATACCGGTGATTTTAAAATCAGGAGCGAAATATGGCGAAAGAGAAAAAAGAGAACATTATCAGGATAATAGACGTAACAAACCGTGACGGGGTGCAGACCTCAAGGCTCGGTCTTGCGAAACTGCAAAAAACTATCATTAACCTATATCTGAACGAGATGGGGATATTCCAGTCGGAGTTCGGTTTCCCGTTCACTTATCACGAACTGAACTATTTGAACGCGAACCTGGAACTTGCCAGGAAAAAGGTTATCTATCCCATGCGGCTGTCAGGCTGGATAAGAGCGATAGAGGAAGACGTGAAAAAAACCGTTAATAATACTACTGTTGAATATCTAAACATGTCCATATCGACATCGGACCAGATGATCAAACACAAGTTCTCGGGAAAGTTAAGCAGGGCCAGTATTATTAGATCCGTTGAGAAGTCCGTTAAGATCGCCAAGGAGAACGGTATCAAAGCGATCGGAGTGAACGCGGAAGACGCTTCCCGGACCGGGATGGATTATCTGGTGGAGTTCGCTTTGGCGGCGAAAAATGCCGGCGCGGATAGGTTACGTTATTGCGATACGCTCGGTTTTGATGACCCGTTCTCGATATATGACAGAGTAGCGGAGCTCGCGTCTATCGTCAGGATACCCATAGAACTCCATTGCCATAATGATCTTGGCATGGTAGTGGCGGTAAGCATCGCCGGGGCTAAGGCCGCCATAGATAACGGCGTCGACGCGTATATTAATACCACTATCAACGGCATGGGGGAAAGGGCCGGTAACGCCGATC
Source organism: uncultured Planctomycetia bacterium (assembly GCA_964580895.1). Classification (GTDB taxonomy): domain Bacteria; phylum Omnitrophota; class Gorgyraeia; order Tantalellales; family Tantalellaceae; genus CAZOMD01. Next base: position 13,006 of record CAZOMD010000025.1, read on the forward strand.
TCGTAAGCTGCATCTTGGGGCTTAAATACTCGAGCGGATTTATTAATAATCCGAAATATGTGCTCGACCCGAACTTAAATCTTAAGATAGCGTGGAAGTTGGCGAAGTACGCCTCATATGCTTTTGGCGTGCCGATCCCGATATATCAGGTGGGCGTCGGGGCTAACGCCTTTGCCCACGAATCAGGGATACACGCTGATGGGGCGTTGAAAGACCGAAGAAATTATGAACTCTATGATTTTGAGGAACTGGGTCGAGGAGAACCCGAGATCATAGAGACCGGGAGGGATATTACGGTAGGGGAATATAGCGGGATCCGGGGTTTCAGAAACGTTTATAATAAACTGGAAGTTAAATTCAAGGATGAGGACGAAGCGTCAAGGATACTCGAACTTGTGAGGTACGCGAACGTGCATACTCAGAAACCGCTGGTCAAGGCGGAACTTCTGTTCATAGCCGAACATCCGGCGATAGCTAAAAAAATATTGACCATGACGCCGTTGGCGGAATGGGAATAGTCCGCGTCTAGTTCAGGTACAGAGAAGGAAGAGAGATGGGAACAGTAACGGTTCTTGTGGGGGCCCAGTGGGGCGATGAGGGGAAAGGCAAGGTTATCGATATCCTTACCGAGGATGTCCAGTTTGTCATACGTTATCAGGGCGGGAACAACGCCGGGCATACTGTGGTTATCGGCGAGAATAAATATGTCCTTCACCTTATACCGTCGGGGATCCTGCATGATGATAAAATATGCGTGATAGGCAACGGTGTCGTGATAGACCCTAAGGCGCTTCTAGAGGAGATAAGCCTGCTGGAGAAACAGGGTATAAGCTGTGAAGACCGGCTTAAGATAAGCGATAAGGCGCATGTCATATTTCCATACCATAACCGAATAGACGAGCTCAGGGAAGCACGGACCAAAAAGGGGAGAATCGGGACCACTAAGAAGGGGATAGGGCCGTGTTATGCCGATAAAGTGGCTCGTGTAGGGATAAGGATAGCGGACCTTTTTGACGAAAAATATTTCCGTAACAGGCTAAAAAATAATATCGACGAAAAGAACGCCATCCTGGAGAATCTTTATGGGGGGGAAGGTTTTTCAGTCGATGCCATATTCAAGGAATATGTGGGATACGCCGCGGCGCTGAAAAAATACGTCTGCGATACTATTCAACTTGTTAAAAAAAAAAAAAAAAGGGGAGAATCTATCCTGTTCGAGGGTGCCCAAGGGACTTTTCTTGACGTAGATTACGGGACATACCCGTACGTTACTTCGTCCAGCGCGACCGCCGGAGGCGCCTGTACGGGCGCGGGGATAGGCCCGTCGCGTATCGATAGGGTACTCGGGGTGGTAAAGGCGTACACGACAAGAGTAGGGGAAGGTCCTTTTCCTACCGAGTTTGGGCCGGATCTGATGGAAAAAATAAGACAAAAAGGCGGAGAATTCGGCGCGACTACCGGGAGGGCAAGACGCTGCGGGTGGTTCGACAGCGTTCTCGTCCGCAATTCAGTCGATATTAACGGGATAGATAAGGTAGTTATCACCAAGCTCGATGTGCTTGATGAACTTAAAACTATCAAGATCTGCACAGCATATAAATATAAAGGAAAGACTTATCATAATATTCCCGGAGACCCGGGCTTTCTCGATAATTGTGAACCGGTGTATGAAGAACATCCCGGGTGGAGGCAAGATACCTCTCAGGTGAAGTCATATGAGGACCTTCCCGCGAATGCCAGGGGTTACCTCGATAGAGTAAAAGAGCTTATCGGGACAGATATAATGCTGGTATCTGTCGGCAAGAGCAGAAAACAGACTTTAATATATCGATGAACGCGGTCTTCGTCCGGCATCGACCCATCCGAAGGGGGCTACGTCCTTTAGGCTGGGGAGATTCGAAGGATTGACTTAGGTCTTTAACGGTGATATATTGCTTTTTGTGCTGAACGACAATTATCTTATGGAGGGATACGATACTTCCAAAATCAAGGAGGAGAAGATGGGTACTAAGCGGAGTTCGGCGGTAATAAATATTTTAATATTAATCTTGATCTGTTTTACATTTTCGGGTTGTGCCGTAAATTTTTATAAACAGAGTCCCAGGAGCAAGAAATTGATAAAAGAGCTCGAAACGAAGATAGACGATCTTGAAATGGAACGCAGGGCCGAACAGGCGAGGTTCGAGGAAGTGAAAAGGATGCTTGAGAATAAACTGAAAGACAGCATAGCCGACAAAAGCATTTCCCTCTCAATGGATGAACGAGGACTGGCTATAATCCTGTCGGACGAGATATTGTTCGATTCGGGAAAAGCCGAGGTCAAGGGCAGCGCTTACCCGATCCTTGATAAGCTTAGCGATGTTGTCGTGAAAAAGGTCGCGGACAAGAATGTGGGCGTCAGCGGGCATACCGATAACGAGCCTATAACATATTCCGGCTGGAAATCCAACTGGGAACTCTCTACCGCCAGGGCCACCAATGTGCTGCATTACATGGTCGGGAAGGGCGTTTTGCCCGAGAAACTTTCAGCCACCGGATATGGGGAGCATCGCCCTGTGGCTTCAAATGATACGGTAGAAGGTCGTTCCAAGAACAGGCGAGTGGAGATCCTTATCCTGCCTGAGTTCGCGAAGAAAAAAGAGGCTCTGGACACAGGAAGCCAAGGCGATGAAGGTCAGAGCTATATAAAGTAACCTACTGGGCAAAGTTCTAAAAGATGCGGAAAGTAGAGAGCGGCGATGAGAGGCTCTCTACTTTCTGTATATGGAGAGAGCAGGATGAATTCTTCCCCTCGGCATATCGCCGTAATAATGGACGGGAACGGGAGATGGGCCAGGAAACGCAATCTCCCCCGGATAATGGGGCACAAGGCCGGGATGGAAACAGCCAGGAAAATAGCCGAAGAATGCGCACGCCGCAAAATAGAAGCCCTCACGCTCTACACTTTTTCCACCGAGAACTGGAAGCGCTCTAAAGATGAGGTGGAAGGTCTCATGTCTCTTCTGGAGCAGACTGTCATAAAAAAAAAGAACGATATACTTAAGAGTAACATGCGGTTTAACGTCATAGGACGCATGGGAGAACTATCGGATACGTTGCAAGCCGGGCTGAAAGGTCTGATCCAGGAGGCTTCCGCAAATACCGGTATGATACTTACGCTCGCGCTTAACTATGGAGGCAGGCAGGAAATAGTCGATGCTGTCAGGAACATCTGTATCGCTGAAAAAGGGCGGGACATGTCCTCTTTCAGCGAAAAGGATTTCAGCGGATATCTTTATACTCGCGATCTTCCCGATCCGGATCTTGTGATAAGGACGAGCGGAGAGATGCGGTTAAGCAATTTTCTTATATGGCAGTCGGCATACTCCGAGTTTTACGTGACCGATACTCTTTGGCCGGATTTCGGCGCTCTTGAGCTCTCCCGGGCCATTGATGATTATGCCGGGCGCGAAAGGAGGTTTGGTGAGTAAATTCGTAAAAAGGACCATTATTACGATCATCCTTACGGCTTTCGTGTCTGTGGTGATATATAAGTTCCCCGATTGGCTTTTCTGTCTTGTTATCGCGCTCTTTATCGGCATGGGGCAGTTCGATTTTTTTAAACTGGTGGAGAATAAAGGGGTATTCGTCTATAGATATTTCGGGATAGTAGTCGGGAGCCTGATCCCTATCGTTATATATATGGGGAATATTTTCCCGGAACTTAAAAACCTTGAAACTATACTTATTGTAGTCGTGAGCCTTATGGCGCTTACACTACAATTCATAAGGCGCGACAACGCGCGAGACCACCTTGTGAGCATGGCCCTTACGCTTTTCTCGCTTTTTTACATCGGATGGTTCTTTTCGTTTTTTGTTAAGATAAAATCTCTCGAGAACGGGGCTAACCTCGTGGCTTTTCTTGTCATTGTCACCAAAAGTGCCGATATTGGGGCTTATCTTGTCGGCAGCCGTTTCGGGAAAAACGAACTTATCCCGAGGATAAGCCCGAAAAAGACAAAAGAAGGAACGGTTGGCGGGATTGTCATAAGTCTGCTCCTGGCCGTGACTTTGGGCGATAAATTTACCTCTTTTTCCTTTATGCATCTTTTCGTGGTCGGTTTTATGCTGGCAGTTCTGGGACAAGTGGGCGACCTTGCTGAAAGCCTTATAAAAAGGGATTGTAACGTAAAGGACTCCGGGACTTATCTGTCAAGTATCGGCGGAGTTCTTGATCTTATCGACAGCCTTTTATTTACGGCGCCGGTCTTTTATTTCTACATCAAGACTTTTTGACGCCAGGGGCCTGTCGTTGATCTTTCAGGCCGGATGGTGTCGGTGGATGATTTTTAAAATATTTTCGCAGGCCGTGTCAACCATTCCGCTTGGTAAAAAATACGGGAAATTTTGGATATTATGAAAGAGATCATACTTCTAGGATCCACGGGATCGATAGGCAGGAATGTTCTGGATATTGTGAGAAAATATCCGGGTAAATTCAGGATAAAAGCCCTCTCGAGCAATAAAAATGTCGGACTACTTGCCGAGCAAGCCGCGGAGTTCTCTCCTGAGACAGTAATAGTCGGGAGCGAGGGACTATATCCGGATTTTAAGAAAAAATACGGGAAAAAGGTAAGGTTATACGCCGGAGATGACGCTCTCAGGGAGGTGGCCGGCGCTGAAAAAGCGGATATTGTTTTTATGGCCATCTCGGGGACAGCCGCGTTAAAACCTCTTGTCGCGGCTGTCTTATCGGGGAAGACCATCGCCCTTGCCAGTAAGGAGCCGGTCGTAAGCGCCGGTTCGATCATAATGGAACTTATGCGGAAGAGCGGTTCCCGTGTCCTGCCGGTTGACAGCGAACACAGCGCGATAATGCAATGTCTTGAGGGTAAGGATAAAAGCCTCGTGAGGACATTATATCTAACGGGCAGCGGAGGTCCGTTTAAGGATAAGCGGCCGGAGAGTTTGGAAATGGTTTCGGTCGAGGAAGTCCTCGCCCATCCCAAATGGCGCATGGGCCGTAAGATAACGGTAGATTCAGCCACGCTTATGAATAAAGGCCTGGAAGTCATTGAGGCGCGGTGGCTTTTTGACATATCCCCCGAGAAGATAAAGGTGATAATACATCCAGAGGCCGTGATCCATTCCATGGTCGAATTTATCGATGGGACAATAAAGGCGAGCCTTTTCTTCCCGGACATGAGATTCCCGATCCTTAAGGCGTTGTCGTTCCCGGAGATGGTGGAATCCGATCTCCCCAGGTTGGATTTTCTTTCCTTGAAGGGGTTTACTTTCCTGGGGCCGGACACAGCCAGGTTCCCAGCGCTCGGCATGGCGTATGCCGCTCTCGCGGCCGGCGGGACGATGCCGGCGGTGCTTAATGCGTCGAATGAGGTCGCGGTAAAACTGTTCCTGGACGGTAAGATAAGATTTACGGAGATAATTCCAAAAGTTGAGAGAGTTCTTGAAAAACACAGTGTGGTGAAAACCCCATCCTTAGACGATATAATAGAGTCCGAGGATTGGGCTAAAGAGGAGGTAAGAAAAACTTGCTGATATTTATTTTAGTTATATTTGTTTTCAGTGTTCTTATACTCGTTCATGAAGCGGGGCATCTTTTGGTAGCGAAGAGGGTCGGCGTGAAAGTGGAAACATTTTCCCTCGGATATGGGAAAAGGCTTTTCGGGGTCGTACGCGGAGGCACGGATTACAGGGTATCGCTTGTTCCGTTCGGCGGCTACGTAAAAATGGCCGGGGAAGATCCTCATGAAGCTACCGGCTCGGCCGGAGAGGTTAATACAATGCCTGTCGGGTACAGGTTTTGGATAATAACTGCCGGTTCCATTACGAATTATGTTTTCGCTTTTTTGCTTTTCGTGGTGATATTTATGGCCGGGGTGCCTACCCTTACGACCGAGGTCGGGGAGGTCCTTAAGGGGTATCCGGCCGAGAAAGCCGGCCTCACGACAGGTGACAGAATAGTGTCGGTGGGGGAAAAAGGGGTCAAATATTGGGAAGATATCCTTAAAGCCATAAATAGTGAATCCCGGGCATCAGGGAGGCTGAAGATATCTTTTGTAAGAGGAGATAAGGCCATGGAGGTGGAAGTGGCCCCCGAAGTAACGAGCGGCACGAATATCTTTGGCGAAACCATATCGAGGCCCATGATTGGTATCGCCCCGCAAAGTAAGATCATCTCCGTCGCGTATAACCCGGTCCAAGCGGTGTATCTGGGCGGCAAGAAACTGCTCGAGCTTACGGGGGTAACCTATCAGGCTATATGGCTCTTATTGACGGGGGGGATGTCGCTTAAGGCCTCGATATCCGGGCCCATAGGGATAGCCCACATGATGGGGCAGTCAGCCCAGATGGGTGTAATGCCGCTCCTTATAACTACAGCTCACGTGAGTTTGGCTCTCGCGGTTTTCAATCTGCTGCCGTTTCCCGTACTTGACGGAGGACATGTGGTATTTTTGATAATTGAGAAGATAAGAAGGAAACCTGTCAGCGTAAAAGTCCAGGAAGTGCTGACCCAGGCAGCTCTGGTATTGCTCATCGCGTTCGCGGTTTTCGTAAGCTGGCAGGACCTGATAAGATTTACGCCATTGGGGGCCGGGCGGTCCGTGGCAGAGGGGAAGAAGTAACGGGTTGCTGGTTGGTCGCCTGCCTGCCGGTAGGCAGGGTTAACCAGTTTGCCAGTTAACCGGTTCGCCGGTTCCGTTAGCTGGAAGCTTGGAGGACGCTCACTTCGTTTGCTTGGAGTTAGGAGAGAGAAGCAAGAAGTTAGAAGCTAGAGGCAAGAAGTTCCGTGGGACGTGGGATGTAGGACGTGTATGAGGGCGAGGGGTAGTCAAAAGGTCAAAAGTCTAAAGGTCGAAAAGTCTAAAGCCTTAGGCTGGGGCTTTCCGACCTTTAAACTTTTGGGCTGGAATCGAACATTTGAATAATTAGACTTTAGACTTTTTGACTTTGGACTTTTAGACTGTTAAACTGTACGCCATACGCTAAACGCTAATAATATGATCAAACGAAGAAAAACAAGGACAGTTACGGTCGGTAAGGTGAAGATCGGGTCAGGGTATCCGGTCAGCATACAATCTATGGCCAAGACCGACACAAAAGACGTCGGTTCCACGATAAAGCAGATACGGGTGCTCGAGGAACGCGGCTGCGAGATCATACGTGTCGCGGTCAAGGATAAGGCCTCGGCCGAAGCCATATCCGATATAAAAAAAGAGATCAGTATACCGCTTGTCGCCGATATACATTTTGATCATGTTTTGGCTCTGGAAGCTATTAAATACGGCGCCGATAAGATCAGGATAAACCCCGGTAATATCAAGAAACCGGCGGATATAAAGAAGGTCATTGAATCTTCCGCCGAGAGAAAAGTAGCGATACGTCTTGGTATAAATTCCGGCTCATTGATGGAGGACGCCGGGGGAAGAGCATGTTCGTCCAAAGCGATGGCGGAGTATCTATTGCGATATCTCGAACATTTTGGAAAAATGGATTTTAGGGATTTGGTGATATCGGTAAAATCGTCGGATGTGTTGACAACTATAGCCTCATACCGGTTTTTATCGTCAAGGGTCGATTATCCTTTTCATGTTGGCGTTACCGCTGCCGGTCTTTCGAGGGATGGGATCGTTAGATCAGGCATAGGGATAGGGACTTTGCTGCTCGAAGGGATAGGTGACACGATAAGAGTATCTCTTACCGGAAGCCCGGAGGAAGAAGTTGATGTGGCTAAGAGTATCCTCTCCGCGCTTAATCTGCGTAACTTTGGATATGAGCTTATAGCGTGTCCGACCTGCGGCAGATGCCAGGTTGATCTTGTCCCGATCGTTAAGGAGATTGAGGAGAATCTCGCTCGTCTTGTCGGGCATGGCCCGCGGAGTGAGGGAAAGCCGCTATTGGTCGCGGTCATGGGGTGCGAGGTGAACGGTCCCGGTGAGGCGAGGGGCGCGGACATAGGGGTGGCCTTTGGCAAAGGAAAAGGCGCGATATTTCAAAACGGCAAAATAATTAAAACCGTGTCGGATCGTGATGCCGTTAGCGTTTTAGTGGCGCTCGTCGAAAAAATGCAGGCAATAACGATAAAGGATAGGAGAGAGACATGAGGTGGACGAATGCTTTTCTGCCGACCTTGAAGGAAGATCCGCAGGATGCCGAGGCGGTAAGCCATAAACTGATGACAAGGGCAGGTCTCATTAGACGTTTGACCGCGGGGGCGTATATCTACCTTCCCATGGGATATAGGGTCTTACGGAAGGTGGAGAATATAATCCGCGAGGAGATGAACGGGCATGGCGCTATGGAGCTCTTAATGCCGGCCTTACAGCCTCCGGAACTATGGAAACAGACAGGGAGGTACGATGTTATAGGCGATGTGATGATAAAATATCGCGATAGACACGGCAAGGAGATCGCTTTAGGCCCTACGCACGAAGAGGTCGTGACAGATCTTGTTTCTCGGGAAGTCCGCTCATATAAGGATCTCCCGCTTATCTTGTATCAGATACAGACAAAGTTCAGGGACGAGGTACGGCCAAGGTTTGGTATTGTGCGGAGCTGTGAGTTCATAATGAAAGACGCGTACAGTTTTGATGTGGATGAAAAAGGCATGCAGAAAAGCTATGACGCGATGTATAAAGCCTATTGCAGGATATTCGAAAGGTGCGCCCTGCCGTATATCGCCGTGGAGGCCGACCCGGGTCTCATGGGCGGGACCATCTCGCATGAATTTATGGTACCCTCGGCGATAGGAGAGGACAGGATAGCGATATGCCGCGCATGCGGGTACGCCGCCAGTTCGGAAGTGGCGAAGATAAAGCCCTCTGAAGCGTTGGTCCAGGACCAAAGTTCTTTTAGCAAGATGGAGATTGTCAGCACTCCCGGGACAAGTTCGGTCCAGGATGTAAGTCGGTTTTTAAAAGCAACGCCTTCCGATCTGATTAAAACGCTTATTTACATAGCGGATGGCGAGCCCGTCGCTATCCTGATACGGGGCGACCATTCCGCGAATGAGACAAAGATAAAGAACTATTTAAAAGCCCAAACGCTTATTCTGGCGGACGAGAAAAAAGTGGAAGCCGAAACAGGCGGGGCCATGGGATTTTCCGGGCCGGTAGGTCTGAAAATCAGGATATTCGGCGATCATAGCGTGAAGACCATGAAAAACGCTATTTCCGGGGCGAACGAGAAGGATAAACATTTTCGCGGGGTCAACCCGGGGCGGGATTTTAACGTGAACGAATGGTTTGACGCGAGGATTATCTGCGAAAACGATCTATGCCCGAAATGCGGAAGCGCGGTGGAGATCAAAAACGCCATCGAGATAGGGCACACCTTCAAGTTGGGGACGAAATATTCCGGACCTCTTAACGCGAAATATCTGGATGAAAAAGGCAAGGAAATGCCGATCATAATGGGCTGTTACGGGATAGGGGTCAATAGGATACTGGCGTCACTTATCGAGACAAGCCATGACAAGAACGGTATAATATGGCCTGTAAATATAAGTCCGTGCGAAGTGGTGGTAGTCCCCATAAAAATAGAGGACGCGGAAGTCGCGCGGGAAGCGGAGAGGATATACGCGGGATTGAAAGATAAGGGTATAGACGTGATAATAGACGATAGGGATAAATCCGCAGGGATAAAGTTCAAGGACGCTGATCTGGTGGGTTTTCCATTCCAGGTGATAGTTGGTAAAAAGAACTTGGATAACGGCAAGGTCGAGATAAAGGATAGAAAAACCGGGAAAGCCGTTCTTGCCGAGAAATCCGATGTCATTCGTGATGTGGCCGCGATGTTTGAGCCGGGTCGTGTGTTGTAAAAAACATCGAACAAATAGGTACGGGAGGCGATGTTAAATGGCCGCTCCAGGTCCTGTGACGGGATTTGAGACTGAAGTACTTGAAGTCATCGAAAGAAATCCCAACGTAAAGAGTTTCAGGTTCGAAAGGAAAGGCGACGCCGGTTTTACGGCGGGCCAGTATTTTTTCCTGACGATAAATACCGCGAAAGGCGAGAAGACTAAACCGTTCTCTTTCTCTAGTTCCCCCACGGAGAAAGGGTATCTGGAGTTCACAAAAAAACTTACGGCAAGCGAATTCTCAAAAAAGCTTTCAGTACTTAGCGTCGGCGAGAAAGTGCGTCTCCGCATGCCTTATGGAGAATTCAGCTTACCGCCGGCTGCCGGGAAAATAGCGCTTATTTCAGGCGGCATAGGTATCACGCCGTTCAGGAGTATGTGTAAATACGCTACCGACATAGCCGCGCCCGTTGATATCGTCCTCCTATACGGCAATAGGACGCTAAAAGAAATAATTTTCAGAGAAGATCTCGACAAGATGCAGGAGGAGAATAAAAACTTGAAAGTTGTCTATACCCTGGACTCTCTTGAAGGCAGCGAAGCTTGTAAATGCGCGCGAAAAGGCGTTATCGATTCCTGCATGATATCCAAAGAAATACCGGACCTTAATGAAAGGCTTTTTTACCTGTGCGGCCCGCCTGGCATGGTAACATGTCTGGCGGACGTTCTTGAAAAAGACCTCAAGGTCAGCAAACTAATGGTGCGGACCGAGAAATTCGCCGGATACTGATCGTGTCGCGGCGTATCAAAGGCGTTGGCCGGGAGAGGAAATAGGATGTCTGGGGAGAAGAAAGTTGCAGCGGTATTTTCCGTGAGCCGGGCTATTTTGGCGGCCATGTTCGTATTGTCCACCGCGGGACCCGACGCGTCGGCGTTAGATACGGGAAAACATTTCACAGTTTTCAATAAGCTTTTGAGAAAATACGCGGATAACGGCAAGGTCGATTATATAGAATGGAAACGTAAGGATCTTGATGTTTTTGCTGAAGAGATAAAAGCCCTTTCGGACGTTTCCCCGGAAGGCATGGGGCCGGAGGAGGAGAAAGCTTTCTGGATCAATGCGTATAACGCCCTTGCTGTATATACTGTCATGAAATACTTGCCTGCGGATAAGATTTCCGCTTCCGCGTTCAGCGTGCGTTTTATTCCAGGTTTTTTTAACGGGTTGAAATACAATATCGCGGGAGAGATCCTCACCCTCGATGACATTGAGAACGTAAAGCTGAGAGAGGGTTTTAAAGATCCGAGGATTCATTCCGCCATATGCAGGGCTTCGCGCGGCTCACCGAAGATCCTGTCAGCTGTTTTTAACGCGGATGGTCTGGATAAAGCGCTTGATGAGTCTATGCGACGCTTTCTCAGGGATCCCGAGAAGAACCGTTTGGATAGAAACGGAGGAGTGCTTTTTCTTTCGGATATATTTAATCGGCATAAAAATGACTTTAAAGACACTCCCGGCGGCATAATAGCTTATGTGAGCGGGTATCTCGCGGCTAAAGACGCGGAGTTTCTCTCAAAACAAGATTGCCAGGTCAAATACCTTTTCTATAATTGGCTTCTAAACATAAAATAACGTTCGCTTCGTATCGGTTCGCCTAAGGTGGACTGGTACTTGGCAACCATGTTCGTTAGTTTTCTTGTTCGCTGGTTTGATGGTTCAAAAGTTCTGACTCTTTGCTTCTTGCCTCTTGTAGCTTGCTTCTATCCCCAACCTTCCAACTCCAAACTAATGAGCCAGCTAACTAACCAACGGACCATTTAACTATTGAACGATTGAACTGGAAAACCGGGACCACAAGATATGCTTGACAATGTTATGTAATTGTATTACAATCAGATACGTTAGACTTCATGTAAGTGGGCCTGTGCCCACTTATTTTTTTATAGGCCTAAGTAGAACTACATTTAGTATTAATATTAATATATGAGCGTATTTGTCTCTGAAAAGTTGAAGGAATTTATCTTCAAGAAGGCTGAGGGTTCCGGTTTTGAGGTACTTGAACTAATAGCCCGTGGAGGGCGAGTTCTCAATATAGAGATCATAATGGACAAAAAAGGCGGGATTACGCTTGATGAATGCGGGGCCTTTAATCGGGAACTTGCTTCTTGGATCGATGCTAACAGTGTTCTGGAAGGGGAAGAGTATTCTATAGACGTATGTTCGCCCGGACTTGACCGGGAACTTAAAACCGACCGGGATTTCGCCTGGGCGAACGGAAGATCGATAATAATTAACATTTTTAAGCCGATAGCCAAGTTCGGGAATATGGTGTCAGGTAAGCTTCTCGGGGTAAGTAACGGCGAGATCGAGGTAGAAACGGAAAGTGGAGAAAATATACGTATTGCCAGAGAGAATATTACAAAAGTAAGGCTAAAAGTGATATTAAATAAGCGGGGAGAACGATGAACGGGGAATTATTAGGCGCGTTAGAGCGCATAGAAAGAGAAAAAGGCATAAGAAAAGAAATACTTTATTCGGCCATTGAAAGCGCTTTGGCCAGTGCCGCGCGAAAGGTTATCGATGACCCGAAGATTTCCAAAGAGGAAATAGTCGTGAACGTCAATAGGGAAACCGGCGCTATCGAGATATATTCCGGAGGGAAAAAGTTACAGAACGAGCGTTTCGGCCGCATAGCGGCCCAGACGGCCAAACAGGTCATAATTCAGAAGATACGGGAAGCCGAGAGAGACGTTATTTTTGATAAATACCTCAAAAAGTGCGGAACCATCATCAGCGGTTCTGTGCACAGGTTCGAGAAGGGGAACATAATCGTCGAGCTTGACGATACGGAAGCGGTCCTTCCTAAATCCGAACAGCTCCCGAAGGAAAAATTCAGACAGGGCGAAACTATCAGGGCGTATCTTTTGAACGTCGAGAGAGGGATGGGCGGCCCCGAGGTAGTCCTTTCGCGGACCGACGGGGGATTCGTAAAAAAACTTTCTGAGCTTGAAGTTCCCGAAATATCGCAG
>CAZOMD010000026.1:0-10258 GCA_964580895.1 uncultured Planctomycetia bacterium
GAACAATTAACGCTTGTTACTAAAAATTCACTTGCTTAACGGGGTGCAGTACACCAGTCAGAGGCTGGAGAGAGAAGTTAGAGACTAGAAGCAAGAAGTAAAGGGACTGTGGGACGTGGGATGCCGTTGCCTGCCGGTAGGTTTACCTACCGAAGGTAGGCAGGGTTTGCCAGTTAGCCAGTGAGCCGGTTTGCCGGTTTCGTAGGACATGGGATGTAGGACGAAAGAACAGTCGAAAAGTCTAAAGGTCAGAAAGTCGACTTGTGACTTTTAGACTTTTAAACAGTTTGCCAGTTAATCGGTTGCAGGTTGGCCAGTTAGTTATGAAGAGTCAGAGTCGGGAGCCTGGAGCGAGTAAGTAAAAAACAAAATAAAAGACGTCATCCCGACCGACCCATGCCTGCGGACAGAGCGATGAATCCCGAGTCGAAGGGGCGTGGAGGGATCTGGTGTAGATTCCTCGGTTTCGCCGGAATGACAGGCGATTAAGATATGATTTCACAATGCGAGTAAAAATTTGCATAACGATATTTTCTGGTATAATATTATTCAAATGGTGCGCCACGAAAGGGAATAAGTCGAGTGGCCTATACATAGAAAGGACAGCGCGCATGGCGACTAAAAATGGCGGTAAGATATTGATAGTCGATGACAATATCTCCATCGGAGAATTGTACTCGGAAGTGCTTAAGCGGGAAGGGTATTCCGTCCAATTTGTAACGAGCGGCGAAGACGCTATAAAAACAGTCGAAAACACCAAGTTCGATATAGTGTTTATGGACCTTATGTTGCCCCGTATGAGCGGTGTCGAAGCGTGCCGTGGTATAAAGGAAATATCGCCAGATACGGAAGTCGTGCTTTTGTCGGGGTTTCCCGCGGAGGTCCAGAAGTTGACTAATTCTTTTCTCCAGGCCGGAGGCAGGGATGAATTTCTCAGAAAACCTATTCTTAGCGGAGAATTAGAGCAGGTCGTCAGGAAAATATTCAAAGAAAAAAATAAACCATTATAGTTTGTCGATTAGCCTGTTAATCAGTTAGCCAGTTAGCCTGTTTGCCGGTTAGCCGGTTCCGTAGAACGTGGGACGCAGGATGAAGGAACAGTCAAAAAGTCGAAAAGTTTAAAGGTCAGGAAGTTCCAGCTAGAGGATAGTCTCAGCCCTAGGCTGGAAAGAGGCTTTAGACTTTTAAACCGACATGGAACCATGGATATCACTCTAATAAAAAAAATATTATTTTCGGTCTTACTTATCGTCGCCCTGGGGGTCGGGGTCTACGCGAATTCCATGAAAGGCGATTTCCTTTGGGACGATTTTCATCTTGTGAAAAGGAATGAATATATAAAGAGCTGGACAAACCTTCCCAAAATGTTCGCCAGCCATATAGGCGAAGGGTCAGGCAGGCGGTATCACTTATACAGACCTGTTCAGACCATTACGTATACAGTGGATCATTCTGTCTGGGGGCTGGACCAATTCGGATATCATTTCTCCAACGTGATATTCCATATATTGGCGGCTTTATGCGTATATTGGCTCGCGTTCATACTTCTTAAGGACGCGGTTGCCGCGCTTATTACCGGGATTATCTTTACCGTCCATCCGCTTTTTGTGGAAGCCGTCGCGTATATCGCGGGACGCATGGACTCGGTGTCGACAGTCTTTATGCTCTTAAGTTTTATATTCTACATAAAGGATGTCGAGAAAGGCCGAGGATATCTGAAAGTTATTTCTGTCGCGGCGTTCATACTTGCCGTACTGTCAAAAGAGGTCAGTATTATCCTGCCGGCGGCGATATACTTATATCATATCGCTTTCGGTAAAGAAATAAGAAGATCGAGTTTCGCGCTTATAAGCGGTGTATCGATGTTGTATTTATTGGCGCGTTTTACCGTTCTAAAAGATCTTTTAACGCATGTGGTAGACGATACGACATTTGTTCAGCGGCTGCCCGGATTTTTTTTGGCGCTTTCCGAATACGCGAAACTTATCATAGCGCCCGTTGGGCTTCATATGGAATACGGCGAGAAAATATTTCCATGGAACGAGCCCGGGGTCCTGATAGGCCTGATAATATTTTCGTCGCTTATATATGTTTCAATCCTAAAAAGAAAGGACGATCCGTTTTTCTCTTTCGCGATAATGTGGTTTCTTGTTTTTCTTATGCCGTACTCGAATCTGTACCCCATAAACGCTTATATGGCGGAACACTGGCTTTATGTGCCTTTGGTAGGGGGTTTTATGCTTTTTGCTAGAGCTCTAAGGGGGCTTATGCGTAAAGAAAGAACGAGGGTATTCGGCATAAGCGCGGCGGCGGTCCTCGTGTTATTTTATTCTGTCCTGGCGGCTAGGCAAAGTTATTATTGGAGCGAACCGTTCACTTTTTATAATTACATGATAAGGTACGTAAAAGACAGCGAGGTCATGTATAATAACCTCGGAGTGTTATATGGAGCTAAAGGAGAATACGGGAAAGCCATACCGCTTTTCAAAAGGTCGATCGCGCTTAGATATTATTACATAGATCCGTATTTTAACCTCGGGAAGGTATATAACGCGATAGGCAGGAAAGAAGAAGCCATTGAGATGTATGAAAGAGGTCTGAGGTTTACCAGGGGAACGCCCGATCCGGCTATTCTGGCCACGTTAGGAGGTCTTTACGCGGAAACGGGGAAGAAGGATATGGCCGTTAAAGCCTATAAGGCGGCAAGCGCCATAGCCCCGGAGGATAAAGGCGTTGCCGAAAAACTCACGCGGCTTGAAACCGCCGCGGAATAGACGCCGCTGTGGGGGTTGCCGGCTTGGAGAACTGTAGGACGTAGGACGAAGGAACAGTCAAAAAGTCGAAAAGTCTAAAGGTCGGAAAGTCGACTTGTGACTTTTAGACTTTTAAACAGTTTGCCGGTTGGCCGGTTCGATTGTGAAGATTCAAAGAGTCAGAGGCGGAAGATAAAGGCTTAAAACTTTAACTCTGTGGCTCCTCTAGCGAGTAAAATGAGCGATGGCTAGACCAGGCATGTATATAAAGTCCAGGAAGGAGAAATATAAAAATGGAGAAATGTCCGCGTCTTGAGATGTGCTCGATGTTCAAGCTGTTCCGGCATGAAGCAACAAAAACTATATTCATACGCCAATATTGCGAAGGTGATTTTAAAAAATGTATACGCAAACAAAAAAAAGACACGGGTAGGGAAGTCCCGGATAATCTCATGCCAAACGGGGAATATCTGGATGCCGATTAATAGTCCCGCGGGACGAGGATAAACGTAAGACGTGGGATGTAGGACGAAGGGACAGTCAAAAAGTCGAAAAGTCTAAAGGTCGGAAAGTCGACTTGTGACTTTTTGATTTTAAGACTTTTAGACTTTTAAATAGTTAGCCGATTTGGAATACGAAAAGTTCCGTGAGACGTATGGTGAGATCCAGTCGGGCGAAATCCGCGGGATATGTTGGGGGTATCGTGAAGTATGTTTTATTGCCGGTAGTCGTATGCGCGATTGTGTTTCTTGCGAAATACACGAAATATCTTGAGCGCCGCAGTATCTTTTTCCCGGCCCGGGATATCGACGGCACTCCCAAGGACGTGAAGCTGTCCTATGATAACGTGTTCTTTTCCGCGCGCGACCGCAAGAAACTTAACGGGTGGTTTATTTATAACTATGATCTGCCCTACGTAGTATTATATTGCCACGGGAACGCGGGGAATATAAGCCACCGTTTCGATAAGTTAACGCTCTTTAACAAGCTGGGCCTGAAAGTTTTTATTTTTGATTACCGTGGATATGGGAAGAGCCAGGGCGTACCGTCGGAAAAAGGGTTATATCTCGATGTGGAAGCCGCTTATTACCATTTGGTAGAGGAGCGCATGATCCCTCCCGAGAACATCATAATATACGGTAGTTCCATCGGAGGAGCTGTCGCTATAGACCTCGCGTCAAAGGTAAAGTCGCATGTGCTTATAGTAGAAGGGACTTTTACCAAGATCAAGGACATGCTAAAGGTAGCGTATCCTTTTGTCCCGGCCTTTTTAATATCAAGTAAATTTGATTCTTTTTCAAAGATATCATCGGTAAAGCAACCTGTTCTTGTAATACATAGCCGGGAAGACGAGATCGTGCCGTTCTGGATGGGGGAAAAACTTTTTCACATGGCGCATCCCCCTAAAAAAATGCTTACCTTAAAGGGCGGCCACAATACGGCTTTTCATGATTCCGAGGTCTTGTACGGGGAAAGTATAAAGTCTTTCATAAGATACGCCGAAACGTTAAAAGCGTAAAGCCCGGCGGAGCATTTGCCCGCCGGGGGATTATAATATATAATATAACCATCAGACGGCCGGGATAAGGCGGTCAGGAAAGGATGTCTATATGTATCAGGGGAGCGACAGAAGGAAATATAAGAGGGTCAAAAAACCATTTCTGGTCAATTTTCAAATAAGAAGGCATGGGGCTCTCGAGGAGGACAGGGACTGGGATATGGTCGCGGTGCTTAATCTGGGCGCCGGAGGCATCCTTTTTTACTATAACAAAAAGATAGGCGAAGGCGTATTCCTTGATCTTAAGATCAATTATTCGCCGGAAAAGCCGCCTATTAAGTGCTTGGGGAAAGTTATCCGCACGGAGAAATTGGAGCACGCCTATATGTTCCTGATAGCGGTTATACTTCTGGATATGAGCGAAGAGGACCGCAAGTTACTGGTGGATGTTGTCGAGGAATATCATTCTAAATCCGAAAAATACAGGGCGTAGATTTAGTTGGCCGGTTCGCTGGTTGATCAGTTAGCCTGTCGGCCAGTTTGCCGGTTGCGAAGCGTCTAACCTGCCAAAACCCCTTACGAAGATGTACGTTACTAACACCCGGTGTTGGGAAAAGCCCCTGATTTGACGCCTTTTTACGTGTCGAGTATACTCTAAGTGATTTAGTGCGGGAAAAACGAGATGGGTGAGGTCAATAAAAAAACTTGAATATGCAGAAAAAAACGAGAGCGACCGCTATATTATCGCTATTATTTATTTTTGCCACAGCTATGATCATGTCGGGCTGTTCGGGGAAGGGAAAGGACGCGAAAGGCGCGTTTATTGAGTTTCCCGAAGGTTTAACATGGTTCAATGTCCCCCGGCCTCTTACGATGGACGAGCTTAAGGGCCATGTTGTATTATTGGATTTCTGGACATACAGCTGCATTAATTGTATACACGCCATTCCCAAGTTAAAAACCCTTGAAGAGAAATATGAATATGAGCCCGTCGTTTTTATCGGCGTCCATTCCCCGAAATTTGAAAACGAGAAAAAGGCCGACAATGTGCGGTCAGCTATTTTATGATATGGAGTGCGGCATGGCGTTGTGATGGACAATGAGAGACGGATGTGGAAAGCTCATAACGCGCGAGCTTTGCCTTCTTTCGTTATCATAGGGGCCGACGGTAAAGTAGTAGGCGCGTGTTCCGGCGAGGGGAAAGAAGAGCTTTTGGATTTTTATATTTCCAGCGCTTTGCAGGAAGGGAAGAGGAAAAAGCTCCTGGCCGCGAAAATAATAAAGCCTCTTCCGCTTAAGGCCGAAAAGGGCACTCTTTCGTTCCCCGGGAAGATCGAGATCGGCGTAGGAGGAAAAGAACTTTTTATAAGTGATTCCGGAAATAACAGGATACTTCGTGTTGAACTCGTTTCGCCCGATAAAGGAAAGATAACCGCTGTGATCGGGAACGGGAATAACGGGCTTACGGACGGGGTGTTCGAATCCGCGGAATTCAATAAACCGCAGGGGATGACCCTGAAGGAGAGCAGGCTTTATGTGGCCGATACGGAGAACCACGCGATCAGAGAGATCGATCTGTCAGCCGGTACCGTCAAAACGGTCTGTGGTAGAGGCGTCCAAGGGCAAGATGCCGAGGATGACAATTCGGCGCAGATGGCGCTTCTAAATTCCCCTTGGGATGTCGATATCAGCGGGGACTATTTGTACATAGCTATGGCCGGCAGTCATCAAATATGGCGTATGCATCTTTCCGAAAAGACCTTAGAGGTCTTTGCCGGGAGCGGGGAAGAGTCGCTAAGGGATGGTATAGGTAATAATGCCCAGCTCGCTCAGCCTAGCGGTTTGAGCGTGAGGGGAGGTGTGATTTATTTCGTCGATAGCGAAACTTCTTCACTAAGGTCGGTGGACATCTCTTCGAGGGGGGTCCTAACACATATAGGGTCCGGCCTATTTATTTTTGGAATGAACGACGGGGCCTTTTACCAAGCTCTTCTCCAGCATCCGATCGGGGTATATGCCGAATCCGCGGAAAAAGTGTATATAGCCGACGCTTATAACAACGCCATTCGGTCAGCTGATATCACGGCCGGAAGGCTAAGGACGGTCATTTATGCCAGGCAAAAGGACATATGCTCTATAGATGATAAAGACTGCGACGCTCTGCCGCTTGCCGAGCCAAACGATGTTGTTCTCTCGAACGGTCTCTTGTATATCGCAGATACGAATAACCATCTTATCAGGGTTTTTGATCTTGATAAAAGAGAACTCAAAGACCTTATCTTAGAATAACCCCTAAATTTCTTTTTCCATCTCTTTTTTTATTATTTGGTCGATATATCTATCGACTTCGGGTATATCCTGAAATGTATCGAACAGGGGCAGGATCTTCATCGTGTCAAAGACCTTTTTTATAGCAGGCTGGAAATTTATCATGCTAAAAGTGGCGTTGTATTTCGCCAGTTCCTTCTTGGCCCATACTATGGCTCTTATTCCGGCACTACTCACGTAACCCACCTTTGCCATATTAAGTATAACTGCCTTGGTCGCGCTGGTTATTATTTCTTTTAATTTCTTTTCCAGCTCAAGATAGGTATCCGAATCGATGGGGCCTTCAAGGATGACGGAGTAAACGCGTTCGGTCTTTTTTGTTATCGAAATATTCAGCGGCATTGACCCACCTCCAAAATTAAATTTTCACGGCAAAACGCATTGTACAATATCTTTTATAGACAGTAAAGCATTATAACGGGCTTTGTCAACACGTCAAACAGTCCAAAAGTCTACAAGTCTAAAGGTCATAAAGTCAATCAGGCTTTAGACGTGTGACTTTTAGACTGTTTACACATGTTAGGATGGCAAAAGGTATCTAACTTTTCTTGAATTTACTAAGCATTAATTGATATAATAAGGTCACTTGTAAATTAATAAAAAGGCAAACCTCCGTCATATCTTTTAGCTGATCAGGCGGACCCGGCGCGGAAATAGTCTGGTGTGGCAACATAGGGACGCAAAGCACCGGGTCTATGTCTATTAGGACACTGTAGATAGCCAGGCTGCCAAGCATATCGAAAAGGCAGCCTTTTTTATGGTGTATATCTGTTAGTCAAAATACAAGGAAAGGTGGGAGCATGAAGAGATTAATTTTTGTATCGCGGAAATTGCTTGCCATTATCCTGAGTATAACATTTACACTTTCGAACAATTCTTACGCGGCCCAGCCGCAGCGCCCCATAATAAATCCCATAGCAGATACACTTGCGCCTGAATATTCCGTTTTTCATGAAAATAAAAGTAATAGCAGCGAGGTCGATCCGGTAGTATTTGGCATGTCCGAAGGAGTTGATCTTTTTAAACTTCTATCGTCCGTAGAACTTATCGCGAAACACATATACTACTCCGAAGGGGAAGACCCGCAACTGATCGCGAAGCTCCTGAGAGACAAACTCCGGCGAACGCCGCGTTTTATAGAGGGGATAGATCCGGAGAACGGCATTAGAAGAGACGGTGAAGATGTTTGCATACTTTTTACTGACGGGGCGAAGGAGTACGACATAAGAGTATGCATGAAAAAAGATATCGGGAAAGGACTTCCGAAAGGAACAGACCGCGATGTTTTGGAAAACGGGATATCCTTGGGCGAATTCGTGGTCTACATCGTTCCTAAAAAAGAGGCGAACGTTCAAGTGATGATCCCTGGAGGATATCGATTAGGTCATCTCGCGGAAAACTTGTTAAAGAACGGGGATATTAACTACTGGGACGAACAGATAGCGAAAGCCGCGGAAAAGGATGCCGAAAAGACGACCTTAAAAATATTGTTCGAGAGGGGGAACAATTCACCCGTAGTGGTCAAGATCGACCTTCCGAGAGAGCTTCTTATGGGAGATGGTCGCGATGTCGCAGCCCAATATCTTGCCGCGGAAATATACAATAGAATTGTCGCCGAGGGAGGGAAGAACGTAATTGTTTTTGTTCCCGATAAAATTTTAGAGAAAGATCTTGTCGTGAGGATCAATAAAATAGTCCGGGACAATCTTAAAAGAATGGATGTTTACGGTAATTTCGGTGATCCCATCAGGATAACCGACAGTTTCGATTTTAATATCGATTATAAGAAAAGTATCGCGCCGTCCTTATATTTCTGTCCGGAATATGGGAAGGATAAGACCTATGTCGGTATAGACGTAGGCGGCACTAACATGAAAACGGTCGTATATGTGGATAACAAAAAGAGCGCGACCAGGATATTCCCGGTTGACCGGCGGGGAGGGGGCAAGCGTCTTAAAGAGCAAATATTGAGCGTTATAGAAGGGTTAAAAAAAGAATACCCTAATATAGATAGTTTAGGGCTTACGCTTCCCGGCGTCATAAAAAAGAAAGAAGACGGAGGTTATGAAGTTATCAGGTTGACGAACTTTGAGAGGTCTTGGGCGGACGGAGATTCGTGGAAAACGGATTTTCATTCGGATTATGAAGCCTTGAACACTATGGTATCTGAAATAAAGGAAGCCTGGAGCATAGAGAACGTGACTATAATGAACGACGCGGACGCTTTTGGCTTCGCGATGGCGTCTCACGAAATATTGAAAGGCACACCGCCCGACGAAATGGGGACTAAAGTCATATTAACGCTTGGAACCGGCCCCGGGTATGTAAAGGTCAAGAACGGGGTAGTAGAGGATATCCCTAATCAAGGCGGCCATATGATCCTGAACCTTTTGGATAATAAGAATGTCGACCCCGGTTGCGGGGTCATGGGATGTTATGGCGCTTATGTCCCGGCGAGTGTTACGGATATGAGGGCCAAGATAATGGGGCTTGATCTTTCCACTCAGAACGAAATGACCCCCCACGATCTCAAAAAAATGTTTTTGCTTATCGACGATATAAGCGGATGGATAGCCGCGGAAGCCGTAAAAGTCCATAAATTGACCGGCGCCACGGAGGTTATACTCGCCGGGGGGATCGCCGAGGATATAGGTAAAGAGATCACAACCCGGGCTAATTCGCGATTGAGGGGAAAATACCCCGAATACAGGACCAAGGTCAAGATCCTGCTTTCCCAGATAGATGCCGTACATGGCGGGGCGATCGGCGCGGCGCAGTACGCGCTTACTGTAGAGAACTCCGGGAAAGCGGCGAGCGGACGTAACTGGAACCACGAACATGACCTCCCCGAAATCGTCATAGGAAAAGATATCATAGGTGATTTTATAGAACCAAATTTTATGGACGACTTAAAGAGCGGGATACTTGTCACAAGAGAGTTTGCGGAGTTCCTCAAGGGGAAAGGCTATAGCTGGTTCGAAAAGTATTTAGAAGAGGAACAGGTTATATATTTTGACGATTATTATCCGAGGATAGAACGTTTAGAAGGGGCTATACTCGGAGGCAAGTATGACGTAATAATACCGATCGGCGCCGGAACTTTAACGGATTGGGCGAAATATGCCGCGAAGCGGCTTGATAAAAAAGTTATTTCCATACCGAGCGCGCTTTCGGGGAACGGGATGTTCACGGAAAAAGCCATTCTGTACGAAGGCGAAAAGGATAACCGGAGGAGGATATCCGAAGTGTCCGGTCCGCCGAAAGCGACCGTAATAGATGTCGCGTTCATCAGGGATACGCTTGAATTTATGCCCAGAGACGGGATAAGCAGTGTACGCGCGAACCGCGCGGGAGCGGGAGACATAGTAAGCATATATACCGCTTTATTGGACTGGGAGCTTGCCGATAAAGAGAACAAGGAAGAGATAGATACCGTGATATTCGAGCTTGCCCGTAAGATATACGAAAGAGTGGCCGAAAACGCCGAGGAGATACGGGATAATACCGACCTTGGGATAATCCTGCTCGCGGAAGCGATGGCGGAGGCGTCCACCGCGGGATCAACCTGGATGTGCAGCCGGAAAGCGGTGCCCAAGCCCACGCCGCTATTCTTCTTGCAGCCTCCCGCCGTGCAAAGGAGCGTGGCCAATAGTGCGAGCGGTAGGAGCGTACGGTTCAT
>CAZOMD010000026.1:10268-16345 GCA_964580895.1 uncultured Planctomycetia bacterium
AAGCGATTGCGGAGGCGTCACTCCTTAATATGAGATATAACTCATCACGGCCAAAAGACGGATCTGAACACCTGGTGGCCGATGAAATAGACAAGCGTCTTCCCCCCAATGGTTCGCCGTTACATGGCGAACAGGTGGCCATAGGAGCGCTTATAATGGGGTATCTCTATAGTTCGAAATACGATCCAAAATCGTTCAACGAGATACGTAATACAGTGGAAGCGTTAGGCCTGCCGGTTTTGCCCGAGGAAATAGGGGTGGATAAGCCCACAATCATACAGTCACTGACAGCGGTTAAGACACGTCCCGACAAATACACGTATTTTGACAGCTATAAGATAGATGAAGAGAAAGCGGACGATGTTTATGAAAAGGTTTTTGGGACCAAAAAAGGCGAGATCGACGAATTCACCTTTGAGGTGTCCCAGTATGTCCAGAATTCGGTGGAGGCCATGTTCGATCACATATATGATGAAGTGCTGCCGAACCTTGACGTGGATAAAACGAGGGAGCTTCTAACTCTTCTACTTGAAACTAAGAAACGCGGCGGACGCGTAATAATAAACGCCGCCGGGAGGGTCGGGGAGGTAGCTGTATTTTTCCAGCAGAAGCTTAGGGCCTTGGGATTCAACGTCGATGATTTTAAAGAAATAACGCCGGAGTTTCTTATAAGCAAAGATGACCTTGTCTTGACGTTATCCGGTTCGGGTAAAACTCGGTCTGTTATTGATAATCTTGAAAATGTAGATAGGCTGCATAGAATTAGGAAGCTCGACAGAAGGATATTCTCGATCACCGCGTCGCCCGGAGTCGATACGTGGGGTATAGGTAAGGATTATCACACGGTAATGCAAATAAAGGGCAGGACCAAGGAAGACGCCGGCAAGAAATTCGCTTCGGCGGGAGAAGAATATCTGCCGTTATCTTCCACCTTCGAGTACAGCATAATGCTTTATCTCGAAAGTATCGTTGAGGCTTTGACTCGTAACCCGGGGAAAATTGACAATAACACTCTTGGGAAGCTTATGAACGAGGTTATTGGAGGGACGCCTAACAGTATAAAGGAAACGATGAGAAAAAGGCTGATGGAGAACGAGATAGCTACGGCTAATTTCGTCAATCTCCTGCTTTCCGCCATAGAAAAAAGTGAAGAGACCGGTTACGTGCAGAAGAAGAAAGGCATTTTTCTGTTCGGACTGGGACAAAATAATTATGTCATAAGGCTTTTCGCGAGGAGGATGCAGAATATAGGGTTTGACGTTTTTGTCCCGGGTCCGCGGGATATAGTTTCAAGGCCTAATCCCGGGGATATTACAATATTCGTGTCTAACTCTGGCGGGAGACACCAGATGATGAAAAAGGTAGTTGTGGCATCCGAACTGGAATGCCCCAAGGTTGTAATTACGGCGGATAGTTTTTCGGATCTAGCGCAGATGGCCGATATAATTATACCGATTTCCAAAAGTTCGACCGCCACGCATACGGCGAATATCATGGGTGACGACGACGAACAAGCCGCGCAGCGCCACATAAAAAGGTCTTTTGAGATAGCATCGATGTTCTATCTGGAGGGGATCAGCGTGGCGCTGATGAAAATTCTTGACGTTGGGGAGAAGCAGCTTAGGCACGTACCGAAGGATTGGGAACTTAAGGGCAAAAAAGCCCTGCCTTCGGACGGGATAATAAAGGATATGATCGCTACGGGCGGCGTGGCGGAGATAGGGATGGAGTGGGGCAGGCTGCGCGCTTACAAGATCAAATATCTGGAGTCTTATAGGCCGGGATATACGGATGTAAGTTTCTATAGGGGAGATGAGCTTAATATAGACGATATCGTCAGCGCGGAGGAAACCGCGAACATCATAGCCTGGATGCAAAAAGTAAGGCGTATCCATGGGATACAAGTGAAATTCAGGGTGGCGCTCGGGCAGGATGCTATAAGCTGGAGAGGCGCGGCGGAACACTCCAATATCGCTCACGCCGGGGAGAGAGATAAGGCCATATATACAGGCGAAGGCCTCTTTAGATATATGTTCAGAAACGGAAATGAAGACTTGAGAAAGGATATCCTCGATAATGATGAACTGATGCATTTGAGAGGCCTGGGGCATGGCAGCGATAAAGAGGTAGAAAAGCGGCTTGAGGCCGTGAATAGAGTGCTTATAGGCTTTGATATGGAAGGGATACATCGTAAGAACGTGGAACTTATCCCGCCTGTGGATAAAGGCAAGACATTGTGGCATGTCATACCGGTCGAACTTATCCCGGCCGAGATAGCCAGCGATTTTATAGCAATGAATGAAAGGATCAATAAGGATCATCCGGAGCTTAAGGAGAAGATAAAGGTCGTGACCGAGAGGCAGGAGCTTGGCGCGGTACTGGGGAAACTTTTGGAGGAGCCGGGTAACTTGGTAGATGTTGCCGCGCGAGGCAAAAAAGACCTTGAAATATTGCCTCAAGGGGTGAAGGCCCTTATCTTTAAGATCCCGGATTCCGGCTTTGTTAACGTGGAAGGCATTATCGCGGCTTTGAGGGCGCTGCATAGGGAGGACATAAGGGCATTATTGATGTTATACGAGGATCTTACAGGAAGTAAATTCACCGGTTATCCCGAAAGTGAGCTGTTAAAAAGGCTGAATGACCCTGAAAAACTGGCCGCTATAATAGTTTTTAATCTTAAACCGGTCGAGCTATATGACATGGAAGTCTTGAAAGAGCTGAACGAACAACTGCTCAAATTCATACGTTCGGCGTAAGAGTTAGGGAGCAGAAGTTAGAGATTAGAAGCTAGAAGTTGAGAAGTGGAACAAAGTTGGTTTGCCGGGTTGACAGTTTAAAAGTTAAAAGGTTCCTTGGTTCCGCAGGGTTTTTGGTTCGGAGCTTGGGTCCCGGGAGCCGGAGATGAAGCAAGAAGTAAGTTGCGAAGTTAGATTATGGTCGGTAGCTTGTGGCTCATAGGTGTATACATAACTTCAAAGAGCTACGGGCTAAGTTGGTTTTAAATTCTTAGTTGTAGTTTTAACTTTTTCGTTTTTACTTTTACCTTTCAAATGGAGGTTCCTGTTATGAAGAGAGGATCCATATTTTATAAGATAACCGCGCTCACGGTAGCTATTCTTTTTACGGTCAACAATATCTCGGCTGGGGCTCTTGGGCTTCAAGATCCCGGTGGAAGCGACAAGCTCGCGCCGGCGCCGCGCATATACGAGCAAGTGGGGCAGGTTAACCCGGTAGGTCCAGGCGCGGACGCGGTGGGTCTGGGCATAAGCGTGGAACTTCCCGGGATAGATGACCTTTTGTCGGATAAAAATAACGAAGAAAAGATAATCAGTGCCGTAACCATGGCCAAGAAAAGGATAGAGGAATTAAAGGAGAAAAAACGGTTGGGATACAGGGCTCTTCCTCATCAGGGGGAGGACCTCTTAAGCGACATCGAGGACCACGTGTCTTATAGACTGAAAGCCGGAGTAAAAGATGTCGTGATAATGGGTATGGGAGGGCAATCTTCACCGAACAAGATGCTCCAGGACGCCCTGAGGCCGGACCTATATAATGTTTTTTCCAAGTTTAGAAGAGGATATCCCCGCATACATGTCATCGACAATCTTGACGCTTCGTCACTGAAGAAATTCATAGTTGATAAAGGGCTGGATCCGAAGCAGACGGATATCATCCTGAGCTCAAAGTCCGGGGGGACGATAGAGACTCTCGTTAACGGGTATTATTTTACCGAATGGTTGGTCGAGAACCTGGGCCCTGACGAAGCATATAACCACGTTGTTGTCATAAGCAACGATAATAGCTCGAAAAAAGGCCGGCTTAACGACTATTTTGGGGACAAAGGCGTAAAAACTTGGTATGTGCCGACCGAAATCGGGGAAGATGTAGGGGGAAGGTATTCCACTCTTTCGCCGGCGGGTCTTGTTTCGGCCGCCTACGCCGGGATAGATATAAGGAGACTGCTCGCGGGGGCCCTTCGCGCGAAGAGCAATTTATATGATCTTGTCGGCAAAGACAGTTTCACTATTAACGATATAAGAAAAAATACGGCCTTAAAAACGGCGCTCCTTTTATATCTCTTGGATAAAGATATAGTGGCCCTGACCACATTCTCTTCTAAATTAAGGTCGGCGGTGAACTGCCTGCGTCAGCTCCTGAATGAAAGCGTAGCGAAGGAAGGCAAAGGATTTTTTACTCTTATCGTGACAGGCGAGAGGACCTTAGGGAACGCGGTAAATAGCCAGGAAGACAAGCTGTTCATGTTCATCAATTCTCTTGAGGAAGGCGCGCGGGCTTACGACGTGGGCCGGCATCCCTATATAAACATAAACTTACCCAGTATAAACGAAGAGACGATAGGCGAACTAGTATATCTTATGGAGGAGATAACGGTATGGTACGGTAACTTGCGGGGGATAAATCCGCTCATTCAGCCCTATGTCGAACTTGCCAAGGTTATTACCGTCGACGAGCTTACACGGAACACGCCCGCGCGGATAAAAAGCGATAAGGTGGAACTGGTGGATGAGGGTATATTCAGTACCGGTAAAGTGTCCGAGGGAGATGTAAAAAAGATAACGAGATATCTTTCTTTCGGGAAGAAAGATGACGTTTCTATCGAGAGAGATCTGGCCGCGATAATTCCTACGGTTGATACTGTGGATGACCTCTCTAAACGGTTCGTTACCGACGATATCGATAATATCGTAATATTCGGGAACAGGGAAGCGCTCCTCAAGGCAAGGTCTTTTTATCACGCGTTCCATCCGCTTTTACGCAAAAAATATTCCGATATGGGCAAGAAAATACCGGTTGTGCAGTTCATAGACGAGACTAGGAAAGAAAGGCTTAACGATTTTCTGAATAGCACCGATCCGAAGAGGACGCTGGTCCATGTGATGGGCGATAATAACGATACTTTAGTTCCGGAAGAAAATTTTATGAGGATCAAACGGTTCATGGACGAAGCGCCGCGGAACATCGTGTTCTCGTCTTCTTTGCCGGTAAGCGAGCTTAGCGACAAATTTAGGGTGTATGCCGGGGAAAGCATCATATTTTTTCCGCCAAACAAAGCCGTAGCGGAACTTCTAAAAGATAACGGGTTCACTATGAACGAGCTTTTAGCTATGAGCCTTTTTGGGATGAGTAAGGACGATATCCGGGAGGCTATAGAAGGTTATATGACCGCCCCAAGAGATATCGCGCGAAAAATAGCGGCTTATACATATCTTTTATACCAGAGAGAGAAGGAGAGTTCGTATAACGTAAATCTCCTGTTTTCATACTCTTCGCGGTTCATGTATTTTAACTCATGGTTCAAAAGTCTCTCCTGGGAAAATACGGCAAAGATGGGGCGAGGTCCGAACGTTGACGGGGCCATCGGCTCGACCGACCAGCATTCCATTATGGAAGCTATGCTTGGCTGGAAAGATAAAATCTTCACCATATTTGTCACTGCGGGAGATATGAACGACGGGATAGAACCTATTCCCGGGTCTTCCCCGGTAAGCGGTCTTGTGCCGGAAATAGCCAGAGGCAAAGAGATTGATTACATAATGGAGAAGATGCATGAAGGCGTAAGCGGCGCGCTTACTAAAGACAAAAGGCCGAACGTAACGATAAGCCTGCCGGTCATGGATTACAGGAACCTAGGCGCGCTTATGGCCGTGTTCGAAAAGGCCATGGGCTATGAAACTGAACTTTTCGGGATAGACGTGGCGCAGCAAACGCCTCCGCAGACCTCTCTTAATATCCTCGCGAAAAGCGAGGCGACTAAAGAGTCCCGGAAGAGTCCGGCTAAAGGCTCTCCCGTAGAATGTTTAAGGACGGTATATTATGATGAATACCTGCGGAGTAAAGATAACATCTCGGTCGTAAACGATCTTATCCCGAGGAGAGAAAAAAACGAGGTTAAAAACTTTTCCAGAGCCACAGTCTATGAAGAAGTGAAGGTCTTGCGGGATATGGGTATCCTGGCCGAAGGCATGGGTGCGTCTTCTTATAAACTGGCGGAAGAGATAAGGGCGTTGAGCCCGGCTGAATTTGAATATGTGTTTTCCAGGGATATGGATGAACCG
>CAZOMD010000026.1:16355-22706 GCA_964580895.1 uncultured Planctomycetia bacterium
GAGCGGGCTAAAAAACATCTGGAGAAACTGCTTAAAAATAAAAAGAAGTTGGACATAAATAAAGCTGTCGAGGAATTCAAACGCGCCCCGGCAAGGCTTAAAATACAAAGGTGGGCCTTGATAATGCTGGAATCGGCGATCGAGCAGAACAGAAAGCACATAATGAGCGTGGCGGATCTTATAGTCACAGAGATATTCCTTTCCCGGGAAATAGAATATGAACGGGAATACGCTGTAAAAAGTGAATTGATAAAGGTTTTCCAGGATATCGGCGGTGATACGTCCCTCGATATAATGAAGAGGCTCCTTTTGAGCGAAGAAAAGGCCGTGGGAGAAAAGGCTTACGCATATATCATGGAGAACTTAAAGAACGAAGAAGAGCTTTTTGGGGTGATCGAGAAGTATGCCGCTAATCTCGGCGAGAAAAAAGGAGATATTCAGAAATGGGAGTTGTACGGAGATAGCGACAGGATCGTGAGTTTCTGCGATAGTTTGGGAAAACTTACCGCGAAGTATCCTCGGCTTATTACGCCCGAACTTTTCAAGATGTTGAGGGCTATTCTAAAAAGATATCTTTCTCCCATGAAGGAGGGAACCGTTATATGGACAGCGTACCAGGACTATAAATACCCTGAGCATATCTTCGCTCCCGTCAACAAGATCGTTAATACCGCGTTATCCATGGCGGAAAGGGATAGAAAATGGGCCGCTCTCGTCGGGTTAGAGATCCCACGGAGCTTTATCGCGGAAGTCATTTCGAGTTACGCGCATGTGTCCAAGGCCGAGGGTATGGTGTATTTTTCCATTTCCGTTAAAGAGGGAAGGATAGCAGGGTTTAACGCCGTCCCTGCCAGTTTCAGGGTATATCGTAAACATGATAATAATAACGAGACTTGGACAGACCATAGCGGTGTTTTAACGGGGGCTTTGGCCGAGGATGCCCTGCAGTTTGTCGCGAATCAGGGGTCTGCGCGGAGCAGAGATCATCACGAAGCCGGTTTTCTAGCGGTCATGCCTTGTTCCAATAAAGCGGATATGAATTCATTTTTGCCGAACGTCAAGAACACGGTAAGTTTTCTCGCGATGATCTTAAGTAATGAGATGGAACTGGTGCTGCCGGGAAAGGTCAAAGCGTCTTTTGGAAAAACATTTAGCGCTGTATTTCCGGACATGATCTTGATCCGTGATATTATGGAGCTTTTGGATAAGGGTAAACTATCCCAGGATGTCAGGAAACATCCGCTTAATTCCGTATCACAGCAGGAATCAGGGTTAGATGTGATGGCTATTAAGAAAAAGGTCTTATTAACAGAGAACCTTTTTCTCCCTAACGCGCTTAATATCGCTAACGGGGTAGCTATAAAATACCCGGAGCTTAAGGTGAAAATAGTGTATGGGGACAAGACCGCTGACGCGAAAGAGGTGTCGCAGATCATAAGGTTAGGAGCGGCGGCGGGTGATACTATCACTATAACGGTCGATGGGGAAAACGCCGAGAGCGCCCTTACTTACATTACGGAAAATTTAGGGGAATTAAGCGAGGAGGAAGCCTCAGGGGCAGATAAAGGTAAAACTGGCGGAGATGTAATAATGAAAGAAGGCGGTTCTGTGTTCCATGGCGGCCCGAATGACAGCATAGACTTTGGAAGCAGGATAGTCAAGGCGAATAGCCCGTATGATCTCCCGCTAAAAAGGACGACAATGCCTTATATGCTTATGATGGATAACGGCGACGCGGGATCCCTGGAGGTGTTTCATGAAGCTTTAAAAAGAGGGGATATGGCCGGTGTTATTACCGTTAGTGGAGGCGTTACCTGCCATCTGGCGTTATATCTTTATCATCTTGCCGAAAAGAAAGGGATACGCGTGCCGGGCATTTTTGGCATAGAGAAGGAAAACGCCGAAAAACTTAATAACGGAGACAGCGTGGATATAAGCATTTCAGCGAAAAATGCCACTATAACTAAGATAGCGCCCAAGGGGAATATTGCCGAATGTTTGCGCGCGATATTGTCCAACGATGATCTCAGGAAGAGGACTGATATCTCTATAGCCAAACATCTTCTTTCCGTCAGAAAGCCTTTTAGTTCGCGGACGGTGCGATATGAAGTAGCAGGGCTCAGGAAAATAGGGGTGCTTGTCGAAGGGATAAGGCCGAACACATACCAATTGTCAAAGGACATGAGATGGCTTGTCAACGAGGGGTCAAAAGACGCTCTCGATAGGATACTCGACCTCGCGTTCATGAAAAGGGCCAGGATAACGGATGATCAGGCTAAAGATATAAGGAAACAGATAGAAGATATTATTTGGGAAGAAAAGAACCGCCTGAGCGAACATTTGAAGGAATATGTAAAAACAGTACGCGAAAACATGGAAATAATCGGCGTTCTTTTGGAGATAGCCGGGTATCTGATGAAAGAAGAACCCGGGACAAAAGACGTAAAACGTTTTCTGGCGGAAAGATTTGAAAGGGTAAGAGGATACTTGAAAGACATGTATATTGACCTGGAGAACGATGTTTGGGTCGACGGGGATATAGTCCGCATAAGGTTCTTTGACCATAAAACTAGGGAATTGTTCATAGCGTCGTTCGCCAAGGCGGAAAATATTGACAGATCCATGGAGTGGGTAATAATGGATAGATTGGCTTTTTTTATATCGAAAGACAAAGACTACACAACTGATTCAAAAGGGAGATTTCAGATGACCGCTAAAAGATCTTTGTTCGAGCAAGTCTTTATCCCCGACCCTGTAGAGGACGCGGTCGGGCACTTGAGGTATAAGGTTATTGACCTGTTATCTAAAGGACAGGTGAACAGCGCGTTGGAATATTTATTCACTAACACCGCTTTTCAGGGGAATAGCGGAAAGCTGGGAGAATTGGCGGATATCTTTAACGACATCATAGTCCATTACCAGGCAGACAGGACGCGGATCATTAAAGTGAAGGCCTTTCTTGATAAAATGTCGGAATACGCGGTGTCTCTGGCGGATAGCGACAAGATATCTTCTCTTACCGCTCAGGCTGTACAGCTTATGGCCGGCCAAACTCTTACGATCGTAAATTGGACAAATTCGGGACAAGTCCCCGGCGCGGAGAGGATGCGCGTCACCGCCGACGAGGACAAGATGCTAAAAAGTCCGAAAGGGAACAGCTTTCTGGATAAAGGGACTTTCTCCGGGATAGTGGAAGAGGTCGATAAAGAAGGCGCGCCAGGTTTTTTCTGGAGAGGCATTGAAATGATAGGGAAACTGGGCGAGAACATCATGGGATGCGCTTTAAGGAAGAGCAGGGAAAATAGTTTTACGCAGGCACAGGATAAACTGATAATGTATCTCATGGACCATGGTTTTATTAAGGTCCCAGAAAGTCTGGTCGCGATGACAGAAAAAGGCGACATCACGACCATACATGAGACCGTTTTCATCAACGATGTGCTACCGGGGACTTTTCAGGCGACGAGTACCGGCGCCGGGCATTTCCAAGGCAGAGGCCTGGATATAAAACATATAACCACCGGGCGCGGTATTCAGTTCAACGTGCGCTACGATGAAAAAGGGGAGGTTAATGAAGTTATAGCCCAAGAAGTAAAAGCGGGGGATTGGTGCCTCGCGCTTCCCGGGTATGTGGATTATATGATAAATCTCGGCGGATTGAGGTTCAATGATATATCCGTCAAACTTTCCGCCGGGGATATTAGGGGGTTCTGCCCTTACTTTAACAATATGTCCGATGAGGATATAGCTAATAAACTGGACGCGCTGGCCTTAGCGGTGAAAAATGTTAAATACGCGCCATATTCGGCGGCAGTAATGGCCGGCAGAGTCATATATGTGCCGACGGTAGAAGGCGCGTTCGGGACAAAATGGATCACGGGGTATAGAGGAACAGATGTCACGCCTTCCGGTAAGGACAATACACTTCTTGAGGTATACAAAGATCAGCTCGACAAAGAGAAGCTCGTCGGCATGATGGTGGCATTTGCGGGGGTTTACCGTAAGATGTATGACGGGGCTGGCATAAAACCGATGTTCGGGGAAATAATGTTGCCGGAGAAGATAATGACGGATGAAAGTATTTCTAAAATAAAGGAAAAAGAGCCGGCGTCTCTGGGGAAAACAGAGGGGATAAAGTCGTATATATCCGCCAACACGTCTTTTATCTCGAACATTAAGGACCGGGATAATAATGACATTAAACTTGTGAGGGTGCCTATCGAGGTAGTGGATGTTATAGGGGTGGAAGGCGTTAAGGAATTCTTGTCGGACGTGCAGGCCCAGACCAATTGTTACGTCGAGATATATTCGTTAGAACGGCCCGAGGGTATCAATGACGACTATGATCTTATTACTAAACAGCTCCCGGAAGGATTTACTAAAAACAGGACAAATACCGTTACGATATTTCCGGTATTTAAAGGTGAAAAACTTCCGGTAAGCAGCGAGAATAGAAGATGGAGAGATAATTTGGGCGGAGTCGCCCCGGACAAGACCATCCTTTCGCCGGTTGGTTTTAATTATGACAGGACAGGTCTTATCCGCAGTGTATTGCTTGGCTTACGGCTTTCCGTGATATCGTCCGAAGGATATGACGCCGATAATGAATTCGTGCGCGATACATTGGAAAAATATAAAGCGCTATGCCTATCGCAGGGGCTTGCCACCGAGAATTTCGATATAAACGAGCAGGACATATTAAATATAGCGCGGGGCGGGGATTTTTCAAAAATCGTAGAATCGCTTAACAGGCTTATACGTCTTTTGCCGATAATGCCGGTAAACGTAGAAGAGCTGCGAGCGATCTATGAGTATGCCCGAGAGACAATGGTTGCGGCATAATATTGGTTAAGCCAGTTTGCCGGTTGCCGGTTCTTCAATTTCACTCAATTTCACAGCGTGTACCAATTTAATCCCATAGCAGGTACAAAACCAAACCCACACCTGCTTATTTCATACAGCTTTTGGCCTTTGAAATGCTACTTTTAACCCAAAGTTTATACTACGCGGCCTAAAACTGCGCCCTTCAGGGCGCGGATAAGTGGTGGCCGCTTGAGTATTCCGCCCAGGGAAAAGCGGGCTTTAGCCCGGGTGGGGCTCCATTTGCTTGTTATAAGAATTTTGAACTAATAAGTTCAGCAGGTGTGGGTTTGGTTTTGTAGCGGGTGTAGCTTTGTGATTTTAGCAGCTATGGGTTTAATTTCGTACACGCTGTAGCTTTATGTAGTTAAGGTATAAAATATTTAGAAAAAGGCATTTGTAAGCCACAAAAACACAAGGTACACTTGTTGTTGTAAGGAGTAGAAATAGTTATATACATATTAATTTCAGTTATTGTGGTGTGGGAACCAATATGTGTATATGGCTATTTTTTTTGACTACTAATTAAAAATCTTTAAAAAGTAAAAATAAGGTATAGAGCAAAAGGGAAATATGTATTTTAAACTGTCACACAAATATTTTGCTTTGCGAAAAGCTATAAGCGTCATCGTGTTAGCGGCTTTCGCCGTGTCTATCGTGGGGCGGGATATTTCTTTTGCCGCGGTCGAGGTAAGCGCGGTTCCTTTTATTTTTGAACCGGAGACTATCGTGCCGAGCACATTCGCTTCATTGGACGTTGAAACTTTCGCTATTCCGTCTCATCTCGGCGAAGTGCAGTACAATTTTAAGGGCGATACCGGAAAGGTCGTTATCCACATACAGGACGCGCATTGCAACTATTACGCCCAGCAGAAAATATCGGGCATTATCGATTATCTTAATAACGAATACGGTCTTGGGGTCGTGAACCTTGAAGGCGGCGTGGGTGAATATGACCTAAAGATATTTACCTCGATATCGGGGAACGAGATCCGTAAAGAGGTCGCCGATTATTTCGCGAAAAACGGGGAGATAAACGGCGCGGAGCTATACGCTATACATAACCCCGACAAGGTGACGCTGTGGGGTATAGAGAATAAGGACCTCTATCTTGCGAACCTAGGCGTTTACCGCGATTCGCTGAAGTACAAAGAGGAGGTCGACGGGTATTTAAAAGAGCTTACGAACATATTCAACAATTTTAAGCGGCATATATATACTCAGGACCTCTTGAAGATAGACATGGCCTATAACGCGTATAAATCCGACAACATGGACCTTAAAGGTTATGTCTCCTTCCTTATGGAAGAGGCGAGGGACCAGGGCATTGAGGTCAGGGGCTTCGCGAACCTGTATCTTTTGGCCCAGGCGATGGAACTGGAAAGTAAGATTGATTTCAAAAAAGCCAATGTCGAAAGGAATATCATCGTCGATGAACTTCAGGCGGGGCTATCGAAGAACGAAGTGAGGGAACTGGTATCAAAAAGCCTC
>CAZOMD010000026.1:22716-25542 GCA_964580895.1 uncultured Planctomycetia bacterium
CGAAGAAAATATCCCAAAAGGTTTTTTACGACTATCTTCTCGCGAAGGCCCGCGAGATGAAAGTGGACGTCGACCGGTTCCCATCGCTCTCGAACTACATAATATACGTCGGCATATACGAGTCGGTCGACCGTTATAAGGTCATGGAAGAGCTTGACCTGATGGAGGGCGAGATCAAGGAATTCATGTACGAGACGAACCTCCAGAGGTGGCTGAATAAGCTTTCCAGAAACCTCACCCTGATGCGGAACGTTTTCAATGTGACGCTTACCAAAGTCGATTATCAGTATTATCTCGACAATAGGGGTGATTTTGATATCGATAACTATCTTAAATTCATAGAGGACGAGGCCTTTAAGTATAAAATAACCGCGAGATCTTCCTCAAGCATAGTTAAACTTGATGAGTATAGGGAGAGCATAATCAAGTTCTATGAGTATTCCTTCCAACGGGACGATGAATTCCTAAAGAATATGCGCTTTAGGCCGGTTTCTGGGAATGTGGAAGGCGCCGTTCTTATGACGGGAGGGTTCCATACTGAGAACCTCTGTCAGCTCTTCAAGGAGAAAGGCATCTCATACGTATCTATATTGCCGCGATTTACGAGCGAAGAGAATTACGAGAGCCCTTATTTTGCTCTTCTTGCCGGACAGACGACTGATGTCCAGTGGATGCTGAAATCCGTACTGGCCAAGGCGTCGCTCCTCGCGGTAATGAGCAAGCTCACGGCCTTGGCCGATTCGGACCTGGACTCGAAGCGTGCTTTTATGATCACCGTGAAACTGGCTGAAACGCGTGGCGTTGAATATGTGGCTAACATAACTTTTATAAGCAGGGAAGGCGATGATCTAGTTATCTCGGTCAATAAGAACGGCGAAAAGATCACCGAAAGAGTTGCTATCGGTACTTTGCTGAAAGAGGGAGAAGAGGCCGTTACAGAGGAGAAAAAATATCCGGAGTTCTCGAACCTCGATGAGTTTGAGAGGAGAATAGAAGGCAAGACCGGCTGGACGGTAATGAACGCGGACGGCCCCAACATAAGCGCCATGCAGGATATGCTGGGGAAAGAGGCAACTGACGCGATAATCCGGGAACTTAAAGAGATCATCCGCGATTTCGTGACCGATAAGGACATTAACCCGGACGGCAATATCTTTGCCGAGATCCGCGGCCCGGGTTCGGATGAATTCACGTTCGGTTTTACTGAAGATTATGACGGCAAGAAAGACGAAATATCGCGAAAGATGGCTCTCTTGGCCGAGAGGATACATGAGAGATTTAAGAAATATAACGTGATCACCGTTCCGCGGGCGTTAAACAAAAGCGAAATAGAAGAATTGAAGGAACACGGTCTTTTGTCTGGATATTCCGCTTCTATGGCAACCGGAGAAAAAGGCAAGACTAAGATCGTATGCGCGACAAAGGATCTTGACAGATTAGAAGATGCGATCAAGAAGGTGGCGCCTGAATTTAAAGTCGAAGAGCTTAGGATCCCGTTCATACCCATGGGGGCGGCAAGGGCTGACGGTACCACAGGCCGGACAGAGTTTAAGGAAGTCAGGAACCTGGCGGACAAAGTGCAGGAGTTCGGGAAGGACAGGCCCAGTGCGGAAGGCGGCGCGATACTTACGTTCGAAGAAGATCTGCCGCTCGGATGGGGCGAGGAAGCCCAGTTTGATATCCCGGACGAAAGTAAAGATGAAGATGTATTAAGCAAAGATAAGTTAAGCGAGAATCTTAATAATATTTCTTCGCGAAATAACGAACTTCGTGACCAAAATAACAAGCCGCTATTTAAGATAGAAGCTGAATACGGTTCGATCGTTAATTTGGATCTTAATGGTGTAGCCGGTGAATTAATTTCTCCCAAGGCGCAAAACGTGACACCGGGAGTGTATCTTGTTAGGGCTCCACCAAACACGGTTTACGCTATCAGGGTAAGACCTGACGGTACGCGGGATAGCTTTAAGATAGATACCATGTTCTATCCGCGTGATAACTCCCCATCCGTGGTGAAAGCAGGATTCGATAGAGTTTGGGAGAAACGGGGACGGGGCGTGCGGGGCGAAGATGGTGGAAAATTCGCCAAGGTTTTCGGCGTCCAAAAGGCGTTAGGGTTCAAGGCAATAAACACGGTCTACAACCATCGTAACGCCAATAGTGTAATAAGCGCTATCCTGTATGTCATTGATTCCGCGTTTAAAAAAGGAGGAAGCGACGAAGCGATAATCAAGGAAATAGCCGATTCCATGAATAAGTATTTTCGCGATTTCGGTACCATAGTTCATGCTTCACATGTCGGATTGGAGAACATTACGCCGAGTGATGTAAACGATAAGTTGGCGAAATTGGATCTTTTGCTCGAAGCGAGGAACACCATTAGTGATGTTCTGGTAAAATCGGCAGAAACCGCCGGACCCAGATCGTTCTTGTTAAAAGACGAGAACGATTATATAGAGAAGGAGAAGGATTTACGTAATGAACTCTTGGACGCGGAATTCGCCAGGATGGAGTGGGCGGAGAAATTTTTGCAGGAAGCCGACAGGGATCTTTTTACAAAAGCGCAAGGTCTTATCGGAAAAGCGGCGGGCATAGAAATAATGCCTAAAACCGGACTGGGTCTTCCGCCGCGGGTGGTTGTTGAGGAAGAGGAGGGTGGTGCCATGCCAGGCGATACAACTGTGTCGCTTCCCGAAGGCGGTCTTACCGGTAAGGTCTTCGGCGACGGTGGTCAGCTTTTAACGAGCGGGTTCGAAGCCGAGGAAACGGAAACGGCTGAGGCTGTTATTATCAGACATAAAGAGACGGGCCAGGAGATAAAGGTTA
>CAZOMD010000027.1:0-21299 GCA_964580895.1 uncultured Planctomycetia bacterium
GATCCTCTTTTCGGCCGGAATTTCACTCTTTCTGGCGAATGTTCTTAAAATACCACAGTCAACGAGCATAATTACGGTCGGTTCCTTTGTCGGAGCGGGACTTTATTTTGAGTCTTTAAATTTTTCCATGATCAGATACTTGGTCTTTGTCTGGATAGGCGTGTCGCTGGTGTCTTATTTCGTTACTTATTTTGTCACGCGTATGATCTATCCGCCGCGGCAAAGGAATTTTTGGTTTCATGAAAAAATTTTTAGTCATCAGGATAAACTCAAGAAATGGACGCTTTTTACCGATTACTACAGCGCGTTCGGTATCGGTACCAATAACGTGGCTAATGTCGTAGGGCCTCTCATCGCCGCGAAGGTGATAGATCCCACTTTTGGATTTATCGGGTTTTCTCTGCTTTTTGGTCTGGGAGGGCTTATCTTGGGTAAAGGAGTGCTTAATACCGTGAGCAAGGAGATAGTCCCTTTGGGACTAATAACGGCTTCGATAGTTTCTCTTGTGGTCAGTACTTTTATTGTCACATGCTCTTTATTGGGTCTTCCGGCGCCCTATGTCCAATTTTCCGCCCTGTCTATTTTGGCGATACATACCGTCAAGGAAGAAAAGCAACATAAGGAAACCCTGGCCCATCCCATAACCAAGAGGATACTGAAAGTCTGGGTGATAACGCCTATTTTAAGCATACTGATCTGTTATTCCACGCTTTTCTTTTTGCAGGTGAAAAAATGATCTGGATAAAGAAAGACATATTCGACCGGATAGTGGAGCATTCCAGAAGAGAGCTTCACAATGAGGCCTGCGGCATTCTGGCAGGGAGTCTATCCGGAGAGGGGAAAAGGGCTGTTGCGGCGTACGAAATGATCAACGCGGCGAGGAGCCCGGAATCTTTTTTGATGGACCCGAAAGAGCAGCTTAAGGTCTTAAAAGATATCCGAGTGAAAGGGTTCGAGATGGTCGGGATATACCATTCGCATCCGAAGACCGAAGCTTATCCGTCGGCGCACGATGTTAATATGGCGTATTATCCGGACGTATCCTATATTATCGTTTCATTAAGGGACGCGAAAGATCCGGTCGTAAGGTCATTCACGATAAGACAGGGCGTGATAGCCGAAGAAAAGATATCGCTCATAGAAAAGATGACGGTATAAAGTGAAAAATGGGAGAGCTTAAGCTTGGAATTTATAGTTACGGGCACAAATCACAGATATAGTCCCCTCGCGTTCAGGGAGAAACTTTCAAGTTCGGGAAAGGCCCTCGAAAGGTTTCTTGCTTTTTTAAAAACAGAGGGAAGGTCATCCGCCGGCCTGGCGGTACTTTCGACCTGCAATAGATTCGAGATCTACGCGATAGCCAGAAATGGGGAAGAAACGACAGATAGGCTGAAGGGCCTGGTCTCGAATTATAAAGAGATAAGACGGAAAGAGATTGAAAGGAACTTTTACGCGTATAAAGGCATGGAAGCGGTCAAGCATCTTTTCTCGGTCTCGTCGGGGACGGATTCTCTTGTCCCCGGTGAAATACAGATATTGTCACAGGTAAAAGAGGCTTTCAGAAAGGCTAAAGAAGCCGGTCTAGGGAGTGAAGCTCTGGCCGAGATCTTTTCCGGCGCGGAAAGTGTCGCGCGAAAAGTACGCTCAATGACCAGAATATCCGAAGGGAAGGTCTCGATAGGAAGCGTCGCGGTCGATTTTATTAAATGGAAGATAAAGGATTTTGCCGGGAAGGTCGTTCTTCTTGTAGGGACAGGGAAGGTAACCGAGCTTGTACTTAAATATCTTATTGATGAGGGGCCCTCGGTAGTTTGTATATCCAACAGGACTTATGAAAAAGCGCGCGGTATGGCCAGAGGGGTAGGCGCGAAAGCGGTGAGGATGGATAAGCTGGGGACCATGATAAAAGGAGCCGATATTGTCATAACGGCCACCCAAAGCCCGCATTTTGTCATCAAAAAAAGGCATGTCGCTAAAGTCAAGCGTAGCGGGCTCTTGATCCTTGATCTTGCCGTGCCGCGGGATGTGGAACCGGCTGTAGGTATGGCGGCGAACGTCAGTCTTTACTCTCTTGAAGATCTTGAAAAAGTCATAAGAAAGAATTTCGCGCAAAAAGAGAAGGAACTTTTAAAGGCCAGAGACATAATCGAAAGGGAATCGGACAAGACATGGGGAAAATATACACTATCGCGACAAGAACCAGTCCTCTCGCGTTGAGACAGGTCGAAGAGGTGGTGTTCGCGCTGAAAAGGTTTTATCCTGAGATAAGGACAGAGACCATAAGGGTGGATACAGCCGGGGACAAAGACCGTAGAACGCCGATATCGGAAATGGAAGGGACGGATTTTTTTACCAGAGAGATCGATGAAGTGTTGATCTCCGGCAGCGTGGATATGGCCGTCCACAGCGCGAAAGACCTGCCGGATGATATGAGGAGCGGCCTCGCCATCGCGGCCCTGACACGTTCTATAGACCCTCATGACGCGCTTATCTCTAAAAGCGGGAAGGTGCTCGCCGAATTGCCTAAGCGCGCGAAGATCGGTACGAGCAGCCATCGGCGCAAGGAACAGCTGTCGAGATACAGGCCGGACCTCAGGATAACGGATATACGGGGGAACATAGAAGAACGTCTGGAACTCTTGAACGATATGGACCTTGACGCGGTACTGATAGCGGCGGCGGGTCTGGTAAGGTTGGGGTTGGAGGATAGAATAACGGAAAGACTCCCGACGGAGATCTTCGAACCGCATCCCCTCCAAGGGGCGCTTGCGGTGGTCGTTAGGGAAGAAGATAAAGACCTGGCGGAACTATTGGCGGTGATCGACAGCAGGTTCGCGGGGTAGCGGGTTCGTTGGTTGCCGGTTACGAAGGATGTTGGACGCAGGCAGTCAAAAGGTCTAGAGTCCAAAGTCTGAAAGTCGGAATGGTCAATGGTTTTAGACCTTAGACTTTTGGACTTTTAAACGATACGCCATATTCTATGCAAAAAATTTTTAAACTGATAATGTCATGAAACTTAATAAGGTCTACATAGTCGGCGCGGGGCCCGGGAGGAAGGATCTTATAACGGTCCGGGGCGCGAACGTCCTTAAGGAAGCCGACGTCGTGATACACGATTATCTTGTTAACGATGTCCTTTTGGATAACGTGTCTATGGGCGCCGAGATCATAAACTGCGGAGATCTTTGCCGGGGGCGGCACGGGAAGAGCCCGGCGCGGCGCCAGGATAAGGTAAATTCACTCTTGGTCAAAAAAGCCAAAAGCGGTAAAAAGGTCGTAAGGCTTAAGTCCGGAGACCCTTCCATTTTCGCGCGATGCGCCGATGAATGCGAGGCGCTCTCCCGCGAAAAGATAGCCTTTGAGGTCATTCCGGGTGTGACGGCCGCGAGCGCGGCGGCTTCTTCCGGGAAAATACCGTTGACAGACCGGCGGATAACTTCAAGCTGCGTGTTCGTGACGGGGTACGAAAGCCGCGTAAATGGTAACAGCCTTATCGATTGGAGCGATCTTGCCGGGAAGGGGACTTTGGTCTTTTATATGGGTGTTTCAAACATAGGCGGGATAGCGGCCCGCCTTATCTCGGCCGGAAAGGCGAAGGATACGCCGAGACTTATTGTTCAGAACGCGAGTCTCGCCAGCGAAAAGCTGGTGACAGGGCGCCTGGAAGACATGAAAAGCCTGGCGCGGGATAACGGGATTACGGCCCCGGCGGTCCTTATAATCGGAGATGTCGCCGGTAAAGGCGTGGAAGGCCCGAACGGCCGGCGGCGTGTTCTTTTTACGGGTCTTTCCGAAGAAAGGTTTTTTCTTGAAGATAGTTTTTATCATCTACCTCTCATAAAGATAATTCCGCTTGATGATTATACGGTCTTTGACGGGTATTTGCGCGATATCGAAAATTTTGACTGGATCGTTTTTACCAGCAGGTACGGCGTGGAATATTTTTTCAAAAGGCTTGAGGCTGTCCGGAAGGACGCGCGGGACCTAAAGGGTGTAGAGATCGCCGTTATCGGCATGTCCACGGCTCGGCGGCTTAAAAATTTCGGGGTATCGGCGGATCTTATCCCGCGCGAGGAATCATCGGAAGGTCTGATAAAAAAATTGTCCAGAACGGGCCTTGACGGCAAGAAGGTTTTCATGCCGCGTTCGGACCTTTCGGATAAAGGGCTGGAGAAGGCGCTGAGAAAAATGGGCGCGGAAGTCACAGCTTGCGTGGCTTATAGGAACGTGGCGGCAGACTGGCTGCCCGATCTGGACATGGGGAGTTTCGACGAAATAATGTTCACCAGCCCCTCGACGGTCAGGAGTTTCAAAGCGAGGTATAAAACCCTCCCCGATAACGTAAAAGTGAAGTGTATCGGGGAAGTTACTTTAAGGGAGGCCAGGCGATGCCGGTTCATAGATCAAGGAGATTGAGAAAAAGTGAAGTTTTGCGGGACCTTACCGGCGAAACTGTTCTTACGGCAAAAGACTTTTTACAGCCTTATTTTGTGATCGAAGGGAAAAATAAGAAGACCGGGATAGACTCCATGCCGGGGGTGTATAGGTTCTCGGTCGACAATCTTTTGAAGGACATCGCGGATATAGGCGATATCCCGGGGATCATTCTTTTCGGGGTCACTGATCAAACGGACGAAAGAGGTTCTGCGGCCTGGGAAAGAACAGGTATAGTGCAAAGCGCGGTAAAGGCCGTTAAGCGTGAGTTCAAGGACCTGGTCGTGATGACCGACGTATGCCTGTGCGGATACACTTCCCATGGCCACTGCGGGGTATTGTCCGATACAGGACGGGAGATAGATAATGACAAGACGCTTGCTCTCTTGGCAAGGACGGCTCTTTCGCACGCCGTTTCCGGCGCGGATATGGTAGCCCCATCGGCGATGATGGACCACCAGGTCGGGAGCATAAGGGAAGTCCTGGACAAAGAGGGTTTTCTCGACACGGGGATACTCGCGTATTCCGCTAAATACGCTTCAAATTTTTACGGTCCTTTCAGATCTGCCGCGCGTTCAACCCCCGCGTTCGGCGACAGGAAGACATATCAGATGGATGTACGTAATTCCAGCGAGGCCATGAAAGAGATAAACAGGGATATAGCGGAAGGGGCGGATATAGTTATGGTAAAGCCGGCGCTTTCGTACCTCGACATCATTTACCGGGCTAAAAATGAGTTCAACGTGCCGATCGCGGCGTATAACGTCAGCGGGGAATACGCGATGATAAAGGGGATGAGCGGGGGGTCCCCCGAGACGGAAAAAGCCCTCGCGATAGAGGTCCTTACATCCATAAAGAGGGCCGGCGCCGACATTATAATAAGTTATTTCGCGAAAGAAGCGGCAAAATGGATAAAGTAACGAGACAAAAGACGCGCCGGCCGAAGGCTGGTCCGCCATTGACTCGCGTCACGGACCGCGAACTTTTTTTGGACGCGAAAAAGTTCATTCCCGGAGGAGTCAATAGTCCCGTAAGGTCTTTCAGGGCCGTAGGCGGGACGCCGGTCTTTATAAAGGAAGCGGCCGGGGCGAGGCTCCTCACGGAGACCGGTCGCAGTTTGCTGGATTATTGTCTTTCTTGGGGCGCTCTTATTTTAGGGCATGCTTATCCCGAGGTGGTGGAAAGCATCA
Source organism: uncultured Planctomycetia bacterium (assembly GCA_964580895.1). Taxonomy (GTDB): domain Bacteria; phylum Omnitrophota; class Gorgyraeia; order Tantalellales; family Tantalellaceae; genus CAZOMD01. Next base: position 5,625 of record CAZOMD010000027.1, read on the forward strand.
AAAGCGCCGCGGTGAGAGGGACAAGCTTCGGCGCGGTCACACGGCAGGAAACCGAATTCGCCGCTCTTATAGCCGATGCCGTCCCTTCGGTGAAAAAAGTGAGGCTGACAAGTTCCGGCACAGAGGCTGTCATGAGCGCCGTACGGCTCGCGAGAGGGTATACGGGGAGAAATAAGATCATAAAGTTTGAAGGCGCGTATCACGGTCACGCGGACCATCTTCTCGCGAAAGCCGGGTCAGGCGCTCTCACTCTGGGCGTTCCGGACAGTTTAGGCGTACCCCCTGATTTTGCTAGACACACGATAGTAGCGCCTTTTAATGATAAGGATCAGTTGAGGGCCCTTATCGCCAAGGAGAGGAACGATATAGCGGCGGTGATAGTCGAACCGGTCCAGGCTAACTGCGGCGTTATATTGCCCGACGCGGGGTTCTTGGATTTCTTGCGGAAAATAACGGAGGAGAACGGCATCTTACTGATATTTGACGAGGTCATAACCGGCTTCAGGCTTTCTTATGGCGGGGCACAGGGGATATTTAACGTTAAACCGGACCTTACGTGCTTTGGGAAGATAATAGGCGGAGGGTTACCGGTCGGCGCTTTCGGTGGCAAGGAAAAGATAATGGATATTCTCGCGCCGGTCGGCGGGGTATATCAAGCCGGGACCCTTTCCGGGAATCCGCTGACCGTAGCGGCGGGCATGGCGACGCTCAAGGTGTTGAAAAGACTGGATCCTTATGACGCTTTGGAGAAAAAGACAAGAGATCTTTGCGAAGGGATAAAACACGCCGCGCTGGAGAGGAAGAAAGATGTAAAGGTAAACCATATCGGATCGATGTTCAGCGTGTTCTTCTCAGAGAAGGACATCAGGGACTATAGGGGCGCGAGAAGTCAATCTACCGAAAGGTTCGGGAGTTTTTCTCGGGCGATGCTGGAAGAAGGGATATATCTGGCGCCTTCGGCGTTCGAAACTAATTTTTTGTCAGTTTCCCATTCCGGGGAAGATATTAAGAATACCATTAAAGCCGCGGCAAAAGCGCTTGAAGGGAGATCGTGATGAGCATAACCGTAAAACTTAACGGTAAAAAGCACGAGGTCGGGAAGGATACGAGTATTTTGAAACTTCTTGAAGAAAAGGAGATAAGGCCCGAGGTCGTCACTGTGGAGCTTAACGACAAAATAATAGGGAAAGACTTATTTGCTACGACATTACTGGAAAAAGATGATAGGATAGAGCTCGTTTTCTTTATGGGCGGAGGCCTGCCGTTATACGACAGGGTCGCGGAGAACGTTCTGGAACTTATCGGCCGGACGCCGATGGTAAAGCTCAATAAGGTGGTTGGCGGGTCTTCAGCCGAAGTGATAGCCAAGCTCGAGTCTTATAACCCAGGCGGGAGCGTTAAGGACAGGATATGTCTTGCCATGGTCGAGGACGCCGAGCAAAAAGGTATCCTAAAAAAAGGGTCGGTTATCATCGAACCCACGAGCGGGAATACTGGCATTGGGCTTGCTATGGTGTCGGCGGTGAAAGGATATAAATGTATCCTTACGATGCCGGATACAATGAGCCTCGAGAGGATATATATCTTGAGATCTTACGGGGCGGAGATAGTACTTACGCCCGGACAGGAAGGAATGACCGGCGCGATAAAGAAGGCCGAAGAACTCCAGAAAAAGACGCCGGGAGGATTTATCCCGCAACAGTTCAAGAACGCGGCTAATCCCGAGATACACAGAAAGACCACGGCGCGCGAGATACTTTCCGCTATTAACGGGAAGATCGACGCTTTTGTCGCCGGGGTCGGTACGGGAGGCAGTATAACCGGCGTAGGGGAAGTTTTGAAAAAGGCCAATCCCGATATACTGATCGTGGCGGTCGAACCCGAGACAAGCCCGGTACTTTCGGGAGGCCAGGCCGGACCCCACAAGATACAGGGTATCGGCGCGGGGTTCGTCCCGGAAATATTGAATAGGGGCATCATTGGTGAGATAATGAAAGTCGACGATAACGACGCTTTCAGGATGTCGCGCCGTTTGACCAAGGAAGAAGGGCTTTTTGTCGGGATATCCGCCGGAGCGGCGGCATGGGCCGCCGTTAAAATAGCCGAACGACTGGGCAAGGGCAAAAGGGTCGTCGTGATATTCCCGGATACCGGCGAGAGATATTTTTCCATGGAGAGATATTTTGAGGTCTAACCCAGAGGTGTATGATGGCTGAACACAATATCAAAGAACTTAAGAGCGGCGGGCTGATGAAACAGAAGGAGAAAGACCTTTTCTCCATACGGCTCCATATGGTCGGAGGGTACATGGATTCCAGGCAGATCGAGGCCCTCGCGAAAATAGCCGATAAATACGGTAATGGGCATGTGCATCTTACCACAAGGCAGGGGGTGGAAATACCCGGAGTGAATTTCAAGGATGTAGAGGCCGTAAAAAAAGAGCTTGCGGAAGTTGGACTTGAGTTCGGCGCATGCGGACAAAGGGTCAGGACCGTGACGGCCTGCCAGGGGAAGGAATGCAGCCACGGACTTATCGATTGTTTAGCCCTCGCGAAGGATATAGATAAGGAATACTTCGGTATCGGTGGGCATCCTCACAAATTCAAGATAGGGATAACGGGTTGTCCTAACGGATGTATAAAACCTCAGGAGAATGACCTGGGCATAATGGGAAAACTGCGCAAGATATTCATCAAAAAGAACTGTAACTACTGTGGTCTTTGCGCCGAGGTCTGTCCCGTGAAAGCCATTGAAGTGGATAAAAACCAGGAAAAGCTGATATTCCGCGCCGATAAATGTATCGGTTGCGGCGATTGTGTGTACACATGTCCGACCGACGCGTGGAAGAAGAGAGAAGAAGGGTACGCGATATTCATCGGCGGGAAGATGGGTAAATTCCCGAAGCTCGGCACGCAGGTCTTTGATTTTATAAATAGCCGGGATAAGGTGATGGAGATCATAAATAAGACCCTCGCGTTTTATAAGGCGAGAGGCGTGAAGGGCGAACGTTTCGGGGACACTCTGGAGAGAGTAGGTATCGGTACTTACAGAGAGGAAGTAAAATGAAAGAGATAAAATCTGACAAGGTGCTCGACCTTTGCGGGGTGGCATGCCCCATGAATTTCGTCAAGACCAAGCTTAAGCTCGAAGAGATGAATGACGGTGAGGTGCTCGAGATCCACCTTGATGACGGGGAACCCATAAGGAACGTCCCACGTTCGGTCAAGGACGAGGGGCACGAGATAGTAAGTGTCGAGAAGATCGGTAACAAATGGAAATTATTGATAAAAAAATAATGAGGTGAAGAAATGGGATATGTGAAGGGACTTAAATGCAGGGAATGCGGACGTGAATACCCTAAGGAACCGCTTTATGTTTGCGAGTTCTGTTTTGGGCCGCTTGAGGTTGACTACGATTATGAAAAAATAGCCAAGGTGCTTACCCGCGAGGTTATAGAGAAGAGACCGCGTACGATGTGGAGATACAAGGAACTGATGCCGGTCGATAACGAACCTACGGTAGGGCTTTATTCCGGCTTTACGCCGCTAGTGCGGGCGACCAATCTGGCGAAAGCGTTGGGGGTAAAGGAACTTTATATAAAGGATGATTCCGTATGCCATCCGACCCTTTCCTTTAAAGACAGGGTGGTAGCCGTCGCGCTGACAAAAGCGAAAGAATTCGGATATGACACGGTTGCCTGCGCGTCTACCGGGAATCTCGCTAATTCAGTGGCCTCGCACGCCGCGAAGGCCAACCTTAAAAGATATATTTTTATTCCGGCGGATCTGGAGGAAGCCAAGGTGATAGGGACTCTCATCTATGATCCCATACTTGTGGCTGTCGAGGGGAATTATGATCAGGTGAACAGGCTTTGTTCCGAGATAGGGGCAAAATACAAGTGGGCGTTCGTGAACATCAATATACGTCCTTTTTACGCGGAAGGGTCAAAGACATACGGCTATGAGATAGTGGAGCAATTAGGCTGGAAGACCCCCAAACATATTGTCGCGCCTTGCGCCGGAGGGTCTTTGATAACAAAGATATGGAAGTCGTTCAATGAACTAAAAAAAATAGGTTTGATAGATAAAGTCGACAGTAAGATGTATGCCGCGCAGGCTACGGGGTGCGCGCCGATAATCACGGCTATTAAAGAGAATTCTGATGTAATAAAACCGGTTAAACCCGATACGATAGCGAAATCGCTGGCCATAGGGAATCCGGCCGACGGCCTGTACGCCGCGGGTAGCGTGCGTGATTCCGGCGGCTGGGCGGAAGACGTTTCGGACGACGAAATAATCGGGGCTATTCAGCTTCTCGCCTCGACGGAGGGGATATTCACTGAAACGGCCGGCGGGGTAACGCTCGGCGCCGCGAAGAAACTTATCGACAAGGGAAGGATACCGAAGAACGAATCGATCGTCGTGTGCATAACCGGCCAGGGGCTTAAGACATATGGAGCCGTCGCCGGGAAGATAGGTAAGCCGATAAGGATAAAACCGAATCTCGCGGCTTTTGAGGAGAGAGTGGGGAGTTAGAGCCGGTTAGCCGGTTAGCCAGTCAGCCGGTTCGGTTGCGAAGAGTCAAAGATTCAGAGAGTCAGAGACGGGACGAAAGTCTTAAAACACTTTGACTCTGTGACTCTAGCGAACGAAGGGAGCGGTGCCCCTTTGACACTCTGTCAGACGTTCTTCGATGCAATGATACAGCGGAAAAAACTAAACGCTGTACGCTATACGCTAAAATAAGGAGGAAAGATGCCAGTTACGGTAAGAATACCAACACCACTGCAAAAATTGACCCAGAATAAAGGGGAAGTGAAACTCGAAGTATCTAACATCAAAGATCTTATAAGCAAGCTGGAGGAACAATATCCCGGGATGAAAGAAAGACTGTGCGACGAATCCGGGAAGATACGCAGATTTATAAATATCTATGTGAACGAGGAAGACATAAGGTTCCTCAAGCAGGACGCGACACCCGTGAAAGACGGCGACGAGATCTCGATAATACCGGCGATAGCGGGCGGGGCGTAGTTCCGTGGGACGTAGGATGTGGGACGTGGGACGAGGCAGTTTACCGGTTTGCCAGTTGGCCGGTTAGCCGGTTCGGTTGCGAAGAGTCAAAGATTCAGAGAGTCAAAGTTGGGAAGTTCCGTAGAACGTAGGACGTTCGCTCGTTACACTCGCTTGGACGTGGGATGTGATTGAACGACGTCCCACGTCCCAACGAACGAAGTGAGTGGACGTCCTACGATACATCGATACGACGGAAAATGCTATGCCCCATGCTTTTAGACCATTTAACTATTCAAACCATTAAACTGGTTAACCGATCAAAAGGAGATGACGATGGGTCTAACTGAAAATCAGATGGAAAGATATTCGCGGCAATTGATCCTTCCGCATATCGGCGGGAAAGGCCAGGAGAAACTCCTGAACGCCAAAGTTCTTATTATCGGCGCGGGCGGGTTAGGGTCGCCTTGCGCGCTTTATCTGGCCTCCGCGGGTGTGGGTAAAATAGGCATAGTCGACGCCGATACCGTGGAGCTCAATAACCTGCAAAGGCAGATACTCCACTCGACGAAGAAAGTTGGTATGCCTAAAGTGGAATCGGCGAAAGAAACCCTCACCGGGATAAACAGCGACGTAGAGGTCGTGACGTATAAAAAGAGAGTCACATCCGAGAACGTCATGGAAATGATAAAGCCTTATGACATAGTGGTCGACGGGTCTGATAATTTTCCGACAAGATATTTAATGAACGATGCCTGTGTGCTTGGGAAAAAACCGCTTTCTCACGGCGGGATATTCCGGTTTGACGGCCAGGCGATAACTATTATCCCGGGAGAAGGACCTTGTTACAGATGTCTTTTCCGGGAGCCGCCTCCCCCGGGAGCTGTTCCCAGCTGCCAGCAGGCCGGTATATTGGGCGCGGTGGCCGGGGTGATAGGGACTATACAGGCGAATGAAGTGCTTAAGTATATACTGGGCGTGGGCGATCTCCTTATCGGGAAACTCTTGGTATTCAACGCGCTTGATTCTTTCTTTAGGCAGGTAAAAGTGCCGCGTGACCCGGATTGCCCGATATGCGGGAATAATCCTTCTATAAAAAAACTTATCGATTATGAAGAGTTCTGTCAAATAAGACGAGCCTCAAACTGATCGCGAAGGAGTCACAATGGCAAAACAAAAGGTGCATTTAGTATTCCCCGAGAAGCTGATAAAGGAACCCGTCATATTTACGATGGCCAAGAAATACGATGTTATCCCGAACATACGCAGGGCCAAGATAACCGAGGAGGTTGGGGAAGTAACTCTTGAGCTTAGCGGTACTTCCGCTAACTTGGAAAAGGCCAGAAAATATCTGGAGAAAAAAGGCGTGAAGTTCGAGCCTGTCGTGGGGGATGTGGTTGAGTAGAGCCTCCGTGGGATGTAGGATGTCCGCTCATTACATTTGCTTGGACGTAGGACGTGGAACGAAGGTGGTCAAAAGGTCAAAAAGTCGAAAGGTCAAAAGATTAACTTTAGACCTTAGACTTTTAAACGTTATGCACTGCGCGATGAACCTCTTAACTTAATATGCCTTATGAACTAACTGACCAGTGGACCGGCGAAACCAGCTGACCGAACAAGCCGATTGAAAACGTAGACCCTGTATGATAAATATGTTAAGATATCTTATCAAGAAGCAGATTTAACTACTGGGGAGCAAGATGTGGGAATACTCTGAAAAACTGATGGAATATTTTAGGAATCCCCGCAATGTGGGGGAGATAGAGCGCCCGGACGCGGTCGGCGAGATCGGCAATATTGTTTGCGGTGACGCGCTCCGTCTTACCTTGCGTATAGATAAAAAGACCGGGACCATACTCGACGCCAAGTTCAAGACATTCGGGTGCGCGAGCGCGATAGCGTCTTCATCCGTGCTCACGGAGATGATAAAAGGCAAGACCATAGAAGCCGCCTCAAAAATAACCAACAAAGACATAGCGGAATTTCTTGGAGGGCTTCCGGACGAGAAGATGCACTGTTCCGTCATGGGCATGGAAGCGCTTGAGAAGGCGATAGCTAATTATAAGGGGGCGCCTCTTAAAAAAGAAATGGTGGGAGAAGAACGTATAGTTTGTAAGTGTTTCAGCGTGACCGATAAGAAGATAATCCGGGCCATCAAAGAGAACAATCTGAGGACAGTTGAAGAAGTGACTAACTACACCAAAGCCGGCGGCGGATGCGGGAGATGCAAGGACGACATCGGAAAACTCATCAAAGAATTTTGGGAGAAAGACGCTACGAGGAAAGAAGCCCCGAAAGTAGCCGCGAAACAGAAAAAAAAACTTACTAACCTCCAGAGGATATCGCTGATCCAGGACACGATCGACAGGGAGATCCGTCCGCGTCTTAAAGCGGACGGGGGTGATATGGAAGTAGTGGATATAGACGGGAAAAAGGTGTATGTAAAGTTCCTCGGGACATGTCTCGGCTGTCCGTCGACGAACGTAACGCTCCACGCGCTGGTCGAGTCAAAGTTAAGGGAATTCGTCGACGAGGCGATAACCGTGGAAGAAAGCAAATAACTATGGCGACAGTATATGCCGACAATAACGCCACGACCCGCGTCGCTCCGGAAGTGTTCGAGGCGATGAAGCCGTTCCTCACCACGAGATACGGGAACCCGTCGAGCATGCACGCTTTTGGCGGGAGCGTCCACCGGGATGTAGAGAAAGCGCGCGAGAGCGTAGCTGGGCTTTTGGGCGCTAATTACCCTTCCGAAATAATATTCACGAGTTGCGGGACGGAAAGCGACAATGCCGCTATTATAGGCACGTTAAGAGCGTACCCCGAGAAAAAACATATAATCACCACAAAGGTGGAACACGCCGCGGTGCACAACGTTTGTACCTACCTTGAGACGGTAGGGTATCGTGTCACATATTTAGGCGTGGACAGGGACGGTCTTATCGATATAAATGAACTGAAATCCGCGCTGGACCATGATACGGCTCTTATATCAATTATGTACGCCAATAACGAAACAGGTGTTATCTCTCCGATAGAAGAGATAGCCGAAGTCGCGAGGACAAGGGGCGTGGTATTTCATACGGACGCGGTCCAGGCTGTGGGGAAAGAGCCGTTTAAACTTAACAAGCTCCCGGTCGATCTTCTTTCTCTTTCCGGTCATAAACTTCATGCCCCGAAAGGTGTCGGCGCGCTTTACGCGCGGCGCGGCGTGAAGCTCAGTCCGTTCCTTATCGGCGGCCATCAGGAAGAAAGCCGCCGCGGCGGGACCGAGAACGTCGCTTCGATCGTGGGTCTTGGCGTGGCATGCCAGATCGCGGGCGATTCTATCCAGGAGGAAAGGACGAGGATAAAAACGCTCAGGGACACCCTGGAGAAAAATATCTTGAAAAAGATACCCAATTCCAGGGTCAACGGGAGCGTGGAAAAACGGCTTCCGAATACCACCAATATAGGGTTTGAGTTTATAGAAGGGGAAGCGATACTCCTTACGCTTGACGAGGCCGAGATCGCGGCATCGTCAGGCTCGGCCTGCACCTCGGGGTCGTTAGCTCCGTCGCATGTCCTCCGGGCCATGGGTATTCCGTTCACTTTTATCCAGGGATCCATACGGTTCAGTCTCAGCAGGTACAATACCGATAAAGATGTGGCGTACATCTTGGAGAAACTTCCCCCGATAATTTCAAGATTAAGAGAAATCTCCCCGTACGGTGTTTAGCGCATAGTTATAACACCATAAAAATAAAACCAAAAATCGTCATCCCGAGCGAGTGAGCAAAGCGAATGAGACCCGGGATCCAATAATAATATTTCCATGTGATCCCGGATAATCCCTCGCTTTGCTCGAGATTCCCGGGATGACGCCTTTTACTTTTCTGCGCCTCTATTCCCAAGCGAGCATAGCGAGCAAACATCCTACGTCCCACGGAACTTCTTGCCTCTTGCTTCTATCTTCTGACTCCAACTCTGACTCTTTGACTCTCTGAATCTCTGACTCTGAACCACCGAACCGGCATCAGCCGATCTAACTATTGTTAAACTTGATATAAAACGAGTATGGTGATACACTGGATAAGATCGTGGGGTATTCATATATGAAAAAACTTGGTATTTTAGGTTTCGTGTCTATCATCATGGCTTTGGGTGCCTATCCTGATCCTTCAAAGTCCATGGCCGAAGAGGTCCTTTCAATGGAAGCCGCCGTTCTGGAAGCCCGCGAGTCAAACCCGGAGATATTGGCGGCGGAGAAAAATTATCAAGCCGCGAAGGCCGGTATTCCCAAAGAACTTATGCCGGAAGATCCCATGTTGTCGTATGAATACGACGAGATGAGGTCGGGTGTAATGGACCTCGCCGGGAAACCCATGCGCAGTTATTCCGTTTCACAGGAAATACCTTTTCCGAGTAAATTATTTCTACGCTCGGCCATCGCCTCGAAAGACGCGAGGATCCTTTATGAGAATTTCAGGGAGAAAGAACGCGACGTTATTGAAAGGACCAAGAAGGCGTATCTTGAATTGTGGTACATATCGAAGGTCCTGGAGATTACGATAGAAAGCGAGGCGCTCCTTGAACAGTTTTCCGCCAGTGCCTCGGCGCGTTATTCCGTCGCCAAGGCGAGCCAGCAGGACGCGCTTAAGGCGCAGGTCGAGTTAGCCAAGATAAAAACCGAGATCGTACTTTTACGGCAGAAGCGTGAGATCTCGGAGGCGAATATCAACATATTGCTGAATCGGGACATTCATTCGCGGGTGGAGGTCGAGAAGGATCTTAATCGGGTTAAAATGGCCGGTACGCTTGACGATCTGTCAAAGATAGCCATGGAAAAAAGGCCGAAACTGCGGGCTTTTCGATACGCCGTCGAAAAAGGAAGACTCGCGTATCTCGCGGCGTGGAATGAATTTCTGCCGGATTTTTCGTTTAGCTACGAACAAATGATCGTGAACGGCAGGGGGGAGGATTGGAAGGGCATGATGGGGGTTACGGTTCCGGTTTGGTTCTGGGCTAAGCAGGCTTCGGAGACGAGCCAGATGAAGGCGGAACTTGACATGTTCAGGGCGGAATATAAATTTATGGAAAATATGGCGTTTCTTGACGTTAAGAGCGCCTATGAGCGGGTACAGGCGAATGAAAATCTTGTCGGGATATACGAGACGTCTTTTATCCCGCAGGCGGAACAGGCGCTCACGGCATCGCTCTCGGGATACGAAGCGGGACAGGTCGATTTTCTGAACCTTCTCGACAGCCAGCGGACACTTTTGGAGATTAAATCGGAATATCACGAAAGACTTGCCGGTCTTGAGGGCGCCAAGGCGGAACTCGAGCTGGCGATAGGAGCGGATTTATGAGGAAAATAAGATTATCCATAGCGATTGTTACCATAAAAATGGCGGCGCTGGTTTTCATAGTGGGTCTCGGGGGCTGCGGAAACAGGCAGGCCGCGGATATCGGCGCTAAAGAAGCTGCGGTAAAATCTTACTGGACATGCGGGATGCATCCCTCGGTCAGGGTAACGGATGAAGAGTACCAGAAAGGGAAAAAGAACTGTCCTATATGCGGGATGAACCTTATTCCCGCTTCGCCAGACGCCCCTCCGGCGCGAGTTGAACAAGAAATGGGTCAGCCGGAAATCGCGCGTCACGCGTATTACGGTTGCGGGGTAAAAGAGGAAGGACATTGTCCCCACTGCGATGAAAATAAAACCGACGCGTCTTGCGTTTGCGGCGGCCATTCGTTCATAACCGGTTTTGCGGCCGCGAATTGTCCCGTATGCGGTAAGCCTCTTAAGGAGCTTGAAGCCGGAGAAGCCGGAAAAATGGGAGAAACCGCCGTGTCAAGGGTCCGGCTAAAGCCGGATCAGGTTCTCCTGGCGGGTCTTCTCGTCGAGCCGGCCGGTCAACATGCCATAAGCAGAATGATAAGAACGGTGGGAAAAATAGCGTTTGATCCGGAACTTGCCGTGGCAGAGGAGGAATTTTTGACGGCTGTCATGACGCGTGAAAAAGTGAGCCTTAGTTCCGACAGCGACGTGATAAAACGCGCCGATGATCTTGTCGATAGATCTAAACTCAGACTTAGGCTTTTGGGTTTAAGCGACAGCGAGATAGAAAAATTGAAAAAGTCCCAAAAAGCGGATACGGGTCTCATCCTCCCCGGGGAGAATGCCTGGGTGTATGCCGAGATATATGAGTACGATATCGCGTGGGTAAAAGAAGGAGAGGGGATTAAGGCCACAGCTGTCGCGTTTCCCGGAGAGGAGTTTAAAGGAGTTATACGCTCGCTTGCCCCGGTTTTGGATCCCAAGACGCGTTCGGTAAGAGCGAGGATAGAGGTTGAAAACCCGGGGAAAAAACTAAAACCCGAAATGTATGTTGACATAATCATCGAAAACATCTATACGGCGCCGGACGGCGGGCGTGACGTTCTTGCCGTGCCGAAAGAGGCGATACTCGACACAGGGACGAGGAAAATAATATATGTTCAATCCGGGGAAGGCGAATATACAGGGAAAGAGGTAAAGACGGGGCCGGAAGGCGTGGCTGTTGTCGGTGGCCTTGAGACGAGGCTTTATCCGGTTCTAAGCGGCATAAAGGAAGGAGACCTCATAGTGAGGAGAGGTAATTTTCTCATCGATTCGCAAAGCCAGTTGGCCGGCGGCATGAGCGTTCTCTGGGGCGGGGCACAGGAGATTGAACCGGGTGATATCCCCGAGGGAGAAGCCGCCCCGGTCGAAACAAAACACAGGCATTAAAATGATCAATCGGCTCATATCATATTGTTTGCGCACCCCCTTCGTTGTGTTTGTCATATATGCGTGCGTGTTGTTTTGGGGCGCGTGGGCCATTTCCAATATCCCCGTTGACGCTATCCCCGACATAGGGGAAAAGCAGGTTATCGTGTACACCGAATGGCCCGGGAGATCCGCCCAGGATGTCGAAGACCAGATCACGTATCCTCTCACTGTCTCGCTTAGGGGGGTCCCGGGGGTAAAGACCGTCAGGGCGTCGAGCGCGTTCGGTTTTTCAGAAGTATATCTGATATTTCACGACAAGATAGATTACTATTGGGCGCGCTCGCGCGTCCTTGAAAAGTTGAATATAGCGGCCACGAGACTTCCGTCGGGGGTCGTGCCTGTTCTCGGGCCCGACGCCACCGGTCTCGGGCAAGTCTTCTGGTATACCGTTGAAGGCGGGGGCAAAGCTCTGGAAGAACTGCGCACGATACAGGACTGGTTTATACGTTACCAGTTGAATTCCGTAGAAGGTGTTTCGGAAGTGGCTACTGTGGGAGGTTTTTTAAAGCAGTATCAGATAGACGTCGATCCGAACAAAATGCTCGCCCACAAAATACCGCTTCATGAGGTTATCGAGGCGGTTAAAAAGTCTAATATCGATATAGGAGCGAAGGTTATAGAAAGCGGTTCGATGGAGTTTATCGTCCGCGGACTGGGATTCATAAGGTCCGTCCAGGATATCGAGGATATAGCGGTTGGATACGATAGCGGCACGCCTATTTACGTGAAAAATGTGGCTAATGTGACTCTTGGCCCGGAATTCAGGCGCGGGCTTCTTGATAAAGACGGCCGTGAGGTTGTCGGAGGAGTTGTCGTCATGCGTTACGGCGAGAACGCTATGCAGGTCATCCATCGCGTAAAGGAAAGGATAAAAGAGCTGGAGGAAGGTCTTCCCGAAGGCGTCAGGATAGTCGCGTTCTACGACAGGACCAGCCTCATCCATCGCACGTTGGGTACACTGCGCGAGGCGCTCGTACTGGAAATCATAATTACCATGGCGGTCGTCGTCCCGTTTTTGGCGCATATATTCGCCGGGACTATAATATGCCTGGCCCTTCCGTTCTCTGTCTTGATGGCGTTTATAGCAATGTATTACATGGGAGTTGATTCGAACATCATGTCTCTTTCCGGGATTGCCATAGCGATAGGGACCCTTGTCGATATGGGCATCGTGATGACCGAGAACGCGTACAGAAGGTTGATAATCTTCGCGGACGATATAAGGAACGGCATTAAGACAAGGCTGGATGTTGTGTTTGACGCCGCTTCAGAGGTTGGTAGCGCCGTTATGACGGCCGTGCTGACGACTGTCGTGTCGTTCTTTCCGGTTTTCGCCTTGGAGGCCCAGGAAGGGAAATTGTTTCATCCCCTGGCATGGACCAAAACGCTGGTGCTTCTCGCTTCTGTCATAATCGCGATAACACTCACGCCGGTATTATGCCTATACGGGTTAAAAGGAAGGTTGCGTCCCCCTGAAGAAAATTTTCTTGTAAAAAATTTGCAAAGATTTTATGAAGGCGTGTTAAGGTGGGTGCTGAATAACAAAATAAAGTTTTTGGCAATACCCGTCGCCGTGTTCATTGGTTCGCTTCTTGCCGCGTCTTCCATGGGAAGAGAATTCATGCCGTCATTGGATGAAGGCACGATACTTTTTATGCCGGTCATGCAGCCGGCGGTGTCGCTCACTGAAGCCAAAAGGGTGATGCGGATTCAGGACGGCATAATAAAATCTTTTCCCGAAGTCGAAATGGTCGTTGGAAAGCTCGGGAGGGCCGAGACAGCGACTGACCCGTCTCCGATAGAGATGTTCGAGACCATAATCACGCTTAAAGATAAAAAATTTTGGCGAAAGGGTTTGACCAAAGAAAAACTGGTTAGAGACATGAATGCCGCTCTTGCGATTCCGGGGGTTTCGAACATATGGACGCAACCCATCGTGAACCGCATCGATATGCTGGCCACCGGCATAAGGACATCCGTCGGTGTTAAGGTTTTCGGGCCGGATCTCGAAAAAATACAAAAGATCGCTCAAGATGTGGAGAACGCCGTTCGTGATGTTAAGGGGGCGACAGACCTCTATTCCGAAAAAATAGTCGGTAAGCCATATATCGAATTCAAGATAAAACGCGATCAGATAGCCAGATACGGTCTTACCATCCGGGATGTCCAGGATGTTATCGAGATGGGGATAGGCGGGGAGAACATTACCGTTACGGTCGAAGGAAGGGAACGTTATCCCGTGAGGGTGCGGTACCCCAGGGAACTACGTGACAGCCCGGAGGCGTTACAACGGGTCTTTGTCCCCACGCCGGACGGTTCACAGATACCTATAAGTCAGCTTGCCGACGTATATTTTGTGACTGGACCGAATATGATAAATTCGGAGAACGGTCTTTTAAGGGCCTATGTGCTCATGAATGTGGCGGGCCGCGATATGGTCGGGTTTGTCGAAGAGGCGTCCCGGATCGTGAAGAACAAGGTTGAACTTCCTCAGGGGTATTTTCTCGAATGGTCGGGCCAATTTGAAAATCAAATAAGGGCCAAGAAAAAACTGCAGGTACTGGTACCTATAAGCCTTCTCATAAATTTTATGCTGATATACATGAACTTTCGCTCGCTCGTTAAAAGTGTTTTTATTTTTATCGCTATTCCCGTAACGCTGTCCGGCGGCATATGGCTCCTTGCGCTTTCGAACTATAATTTTTCGGTGGCTGTGTGGGTAGGCTTTATCGCGCTTTTCGGCGTGGCGGTGGACGATGGGGTTTTGATAACCACGTACCTCGACAGCGTGTTCGAAGAGAGAAAAGGCAAGATGCTGACGCGCGAAGATGTTGTCGAAGCTACCGTCTACGCGGGGCTTGGAAGGATACGTCCGGCGTTTCTTACGACGATTACGACCATAGTCGCCCTCTTGCCAATAATGTTCCTAAGCGGGACCGGTTCCGAAATCATGAAGCCGATGGCCATACCGTCTTTAGGTGGGATGTTCACCGAAATGATTACATGGTTTATCGTGCCGTGCTTATATTCTTGGCGGGAAGAAAGAAGATTGAAGAAGCTAAAAGCTCGGACATAAAATATGAGCAGATAGAGATGAGGTCAGCGCTGGGAAATTTGATTTCCACGTGAGCGAAAACCCTCGAGAAGTATCGCAGCTTATTCAAAGGTCCTCGTGAGAACGTCGAGTCCGGTGGTTAAGCAGGGATAAAAACATAAGAAGGGATTTACAATGACGGGACAAGATATATTAAAGCTCAAGGCTTCTCTTTTGGTAGAGGGGGTGCGTTCCGATAAGGAAAGTCTCGGGAGCCTGGGAAAAGAGCATAAAGAACAGAACCATGGTCTTTTCGGATGGGATTTCGAGGACCATGTGGGTACGCTCCTTCCCGATGATTTTCTTCTTCCGGACGGGACTGTCGTCCAGTTCCGTCTTAATTCGAGTTCCAGGTATGTAATAAGGAAGACAAGCGGGGGATTGACGCTATTTAACGGGGAAGATGAAGTTTCGCCGGTCAGATGGATACGTCGTCCCGGCTTTTACGGCAAAAAGACCAGTCAGGGGCATGATATGGTAAAGATTGGGCAGATAGGGGGGGAGGATTGCCTCTTTTTCTGTTATCAGAACTACTGCGCGCATTTCAGTAAGGACGAGGAATGTCTATTCTGTAATCTTGTGGATACTTCAAAGACATACGATTCAGTCCTCAAAAAAAAAGATATTACATCAATAGGCGAAGTCGCCAAAGAGGCGTGGTCGGAAGGCATGGTAAGGCATATATTGTTGACCGGTGGATGCTTTAGCCATGAGAAAGAAGTAGCTCTTGTCTCGGACATAATATCTTACATAAGGGACCACACCGGGCTTGA
>CAZOMD010000027.1:21309-25076 GCA_964580895.1 uncultured Planctomycetia bacterium
TGGAACAGTGCTTCCGTCTCCGGCCAAAGGGGATGACATCAGGAGATATCGTGATACCGGGATACAGGCGATAGGGTACAGCATGGAAATATGGGATGAGAAGCTTTATGGGGCCATATGCCCCGGTAAGGCGAAAAATACCTCGCATGATGAGTTTTTAAGGTCTATGGAAAAAGCTGTAGATGTTTTCGGACGGGGAAATGTATATGGTGTTTTTGTCCTGGGGCTGGAACCCCGCCAGACTTTTCTTGAGGGGGTAAAGGTCCTCTCCGGGATGGGGATAAATGTTGTTCCGTTCGTGTGGTCGCCGAACCCTGGTTCAAAATTAGCGGGACACAGGGCCCCTTCTCCCGAATGGTATGCTGATGTCAATAGAGAAGCCGCGGAGATAATAGTTAAAAGTAAGGTGCCGTCCGGCACGGAGAACCACTGCTATAAATGCGACGGTAATTCGCTTCTTCATGACGCTTTAAGGCTTAAGGGTATTAGGTAGTTCAATGGTTCAAAAGTGTGGCGTAAATACAAGGGAAGGTAGGGGCGAGGTTTCCTCGCCCTTTTTTAGAATCATTTCTCTTGACAAATGATACGCAAATGGTATCATTATATAGAGGCTGATACTTTGAATAGCAGGAAAGGAGGCTAACATGGATATTACGATCAGATATATGCTGCGTCCCGTAGCCCATTGTAAAGAGGGCTGCTGTAGCCGGCCCCGGGCACGGCGTTAAACTGTCCTGGAGCATAATGCCGGGTATTAGGTTCTAATACCCGGCATTAGATTCTTTAGGGTTAGTAAAGTGAGTTGGAAAAAGTAAGCTAAAAGTACTATAATAAAGGAGGAAGATATCCTAGTAGATGTTATGGGTTATTTTAGGGAAGAGGGAGGTTTATGAAATACAGATGTACGGTATGCGGATATATATATGATCCGGAAGAGAATGAAGGGGTTGCTTTTGAGAAATTGCCGGAAGATTGGACCTGTCCGGAATGCGGTGTCGGCAAAGATCTTTTTGAACCTGCGTGACAAGTCCTCTGGCAGTGTTATTTATAAATGAAAGGGCACGCCATGTTAAGCAAAAAGATTATAAAAAGTATAAACGGCCAGATCAATAAGGAACTTTATTCGGCGTATCTTTATCTGGGTATGGCCAGTTACTCGGCTTCTATAGGGCTTAACGGTTTCTCCAATTGGTTTTCCGTACAGGTCAAGGAGGAATTGACCCATGCCGAGAAGATGTATAATTATGTGGCGCAGCAAAGCGGGAGGGTGACACTCAGCGGGATAACTGAGCCACCTCAGGATTTTAGTTCCCCCGCCAATCTTTTTGAGAGAACTCTTGAGCACGAAAGAAAAGTTACAGGGTTTATAAATGAACTTGTGGCTATCGCCCGGGGAGAGAAAGATAACGCGACCGAGATATTTCTCCAGTGGTTCGTGACCGAACAGGTCGAGGAGGAATCGAACGCCAGCGAAATACTTCAGAAACTTCGCTTGGTGGGAAAAGACGGTAACGGTCTTCTCTTGATCGACAGTGATCTTGCCCAAAGAGTGTTTGTTCCGCCCGCGAAACCTCAATAACCAGGCGATGATGATTTGTAGGGGCGTATCGCGATACGCCCCTACAAAGCGGGGGCTTATTAAAGGAGGTGTGTGATGACGGGGTTAAGGGATATCTACCGGTGTGAAGTGTGTGGGCACGTAATAGAGATATGTAATGAGGGGGCGCCGTCACTGGTTTGCTGTAATAAACCTATGGTAAAATTGCAGGCCAAAAGCGAGGATGAAGGCAAGGAAAAGCATGTTCCTGTGGTAGAAGCGTCCGGTAATGTTATTAAAGTGAAAGTCGGCAGTGCCGCCCATCCGATGGAAGAAAAACATTTCATAAAATTCATCGAAGTATTTACCAAAGATAAGGTTTTTAAGGCGGAACTAAAGCCCGGAGATAAGCCGGAAGCCGTATTTAACGTAGCCAAAGGCGACATAACCGGCGTCCGTGAATTTTGCACGGTGCATATGTTGTGGAGGTCTTAGCGGAAGAAGTCAGAAGCAAGAGGTTAGAGGGAAGAAGAGATGCCGTGTGGGGCATAGGGCATGGAGCAGGGTGAAAAGGCGATAAATAAGGGATCCATACCGAAGTGCGATAATGACTTAAGGACCGAGCTCAATAAGAGGGGGTACAAAAGATGAGAAGCGTAAAAGGGACAAAGACAGAGAAAAATCTTTTAGCGGCTTTCGCGGGTGAGTCACAAGCGCGGAACCGTTACACATATTTCGCGGGCGTCGCCCAAAAAGCCGGTTACGAACAGATAGCCGCTATTTTTCATGAAACCGCCGATAACGAAAAAGAACACGCGAAGAGGTTCTTTAAATTTCTGGAAGGCGGCGAGGCGGAAATAACAGCTTCTTATCCGGCGGGGATCATCGGAGACACGGCCAGGAACCTTGAGGCCGCGGCCGACGGTGAAAAGTTCGAATGGACCACTTTATACAAAAATTTTGGAGCTGAAGCGCGTAAAGAAGGTTTTGAAGAGATAGCGGATGTGTTCAAAGAAATATCTGAGGTGGAAGAAAAGCATGAGAAACGGTACCGTAAACTTCTGGCGAACGTAAAGGGAGGTAAGGTATTTAAAAAAGACGCGCCTGTTAGGTGGAAATGCCGTAATTGCGGGTATATCCATGAGGGGAAAGAGGCGCCTGATAAATGTCCGGCCTGCGCTCATCCACAGGCGTATTACGAGGTCTTTGCCGAAAACTATTAATCGTAGGGGCGTATTGCAATACGCCCCTACGGCAAAAACCGTTCATGCATCTTGACCCGGTGATTTAAAAGAGGAGGAAAGACATGGAGGAACGGTATTCCGCATGTGAGTTAGTCGAGATAGGTATTCAGGTCGAGAAAAATGGCAGGGAGTTCTACCTTGAGCTGGCTAAAAAGGATTTTAAAGCTGAGGCGGTCAAAGCGTTCAAGTTCCTCGCGGAAGAGGAGGAGAAACACATAAAAGTGTTCGACCGTATATTTTCTTCCGCCTGTGAGTATGAGCCTGAAGGAGCATATCCGGACGATTATTTCGCTTACATGAACGCGCTGGCCAGACAGTACATATTCACTCAGGGTAAAGGTAGGGGGAAAGAAGCGGCTTCGGCCGTTAAGGATTTCGCGGATGCCGTCGATCTCGGTATAGGCTTCGAAAAAGATTCCATCATTTTTTATGAGGGCATGAAAAAGATCATTGCAGGGAAAGATCATAAGATCATTGACAAAGTAATAACGGAAGAACAGAAGCACCTGGCGCGTTTGTTCGAATTAAAGAAAGGGTAGTGACATGAAGAACGTAAAAGTCTATAGCACGCCGACATGTCCGTACTGCATAAAGGCGAAACAGTATTTGAAGGCTAACGGCGTGGAGTTCGAGAACATCGATATCGCGGCCGACCCTGCCAGGGCCAGGGAAATAATGGATAAGACGGCTCAGATGGGGGTCCCAGTATTTGATATAGAAGGGGAGATGATTGTCGGATTTGATAAAGCGAAGATAGCCAGGGTGTTGGGGATCGAGTGATTGGTTGGCCGGTTCGGTGGTTCAGAGTCAGAGATTCAGAGAGTCAAAGAGTCAGAGTTGGAGTCAGAAGATAGAAGCAAGAGGCAAGAAGCAATGTTTAGGGCAAACCCTAAACACAAGACACTAAACTCAAATGTCTAAAGCTTCAAAATATACTGCTCCCCGTTAAGCAAAAGACGTGAATTAGTATATAATAGCTTAACGGA
>CAZOMD010000028.1:0-25005 GCA_964580895.1 uncultured Planctomycetia bacterium
GATGAGGACAAGATCCGGGAATGGCCTTTTTTCCCCAAGAAGCCGGAAATATCTCCGCGAGACTATCTCCCTCATCATGGTGTAATCATCTATGCCCTCGGTCTTCTTTACGCGGAATTTCCTGTAATCCGATTTCTTGGGACTGCCGGCGACGAACCTTACCATCGACCCGACCGGCTGATACCCGCTTATATTCGATACGTCAAAACACTCTATGACGACCGGTATCTTTTCGAGACCCAACACATTGCGGAGTTCGTCCAGCTCGCCGAACATGGGATACTGCGCGCGATCATGCAGCTCGAGAACTGCCGAAAGAGCGGCTATCCTATTCTTAATGTCGAGCGCCTTTTCATATTCTCTCTTCGAGGAATAATATTTCATCTTTTCTTCCAGGGCGCGGATAAGATCATCTTTTTTGCCTTCAAGGAATTTCTTGAGCTGGCCGACAATGGCGTTATATTCTTTTTCCTTCACCCTACCCTCGCACGGGCCGACGCACTGTTTGATGTGATATTCGAGACAGACCCTCTTTTTACCCATATTCCGGCAGCTGCGGAGCGGGAAAACCTTTTTCATGAACGAAACGGCTTCTTTAAGAAGTTTTACGTCCACATACGGCCCGTAATAGAGCCCGCCGTCGGCCACCCTGTGCCGCGTCACTACTAACCTGGGGTATTTTTCACCGGAGGTAAGTTTCAGATAAGGATAAGATTTGTCATCTTTAAGTTCGATATTGAATTTAGGCTTATTGTCCTTGATAAGGCCGGCTTCGTATATAAGCGCCTCGGCTTCTGAAGACGCCCTGACGATCTTTATATCGGATACCTCTTTCAGCAAAAGTTCATGGCGGTTATCTCTCGCTCGGGCTTTTTGAAAATATGACAAGACCCTGCGTTTTAGGCGCCTGGCCTTACCGACATATATCACTTTGCCGCGCGCGTCCAGAAATTGATATACACCCGGCGTGTCGGGAAGCGCTTTCAGTTTGGAAAGTATTTTTTCCGATATATCCGGCATTTTAATCAGTTCTCCGGTTTGCTGGTTAGATAGTTAACTGGTTTGCCAGTTTAATGGCTTAATTGTTCAAGGTCTTATCGTAATAGGACACGGCTCTAAAAATTAAACTGACAATTATTTTGATCATTCGGGTTTTTGGGCATTTGAATGTTACTTCGGATTTCGTGCTTCGCCTGCCTGCCAGGCAGAAAACGAACGAACGTCCTACCTTCCACGAAATTCTTGATCTAGCTTCTTGCCTCTAACTTCTTACTTCTCCCACTTTGACTCTACCCTACAAACCGGCAAACCAGCTTATCGCTTCCGCGCTTTATCGAATTTCTCCGCGGCGATACCCCACATCCTTCGTATCCCGCTTATCCCTATAAAATATCCGGACAATAGGTACGCCGCCAGGCCGCAAGATACCACGAAGACCAGCCTGAAAGCCATAACGACATCAGACTGAACGGCGGGATAAAGAAATATCTTAAGGCAAACGAACGCGCACACGCTCATAACGCCCGTCGCCGCCAGGATACGCGTGAATGACGCCACAAGCCCTTTCGTCCCTATATCCCCGATACGCTTAGAAAGATCTACGTACAATATGAAAAAATTGCACATCGCCGCTATCGAAGTAGCCAGGGCCAGGCCGCCTATCTTAAGCGGCCACATAAGTATCAAGTTGAGCGCGACGTTAACAAGAAGCGAGATAGACGCTGTCCTGACCGGCGTCCTTGTATCCCCCAAGGAATAGTACGCGTTGACCAGGATCTTTATCCCGCCATACGCGAAAAGCCCGATGCTGTAAAAAATAAGCGCCTTCACGGTTATCGCCGTCGAGTATTCCGTGAACTCTCCCCTCTGGAAAAGTATCATTACGATGGGCCCGGAAAGTATCATGAGCCCGGCCGTGGCCGGCGCCATCACGGTAAAGACCGTACGCAGGGAAAAAGCCACCGTGTCCTTCATCTTGCCGATATCGCTTGACGCGACTTCCTTGCTCATCTTCGGGAGCACTGCCGTGGCAAGCGATATCCCGAACACGGCCAGCGGCAACTGCACCAGGCGGTTCGAATAGTATAACGCCGCGACCCCGCCCGAGCCGACTATCCATGAGAATGAAGCCATGACGGTATCAACAAGCATGCTCAATTGGTACACCGCCGTCCCGAGCATCCTGGGCACAAGGAGCCTGCCTATCCTGCCCACGACCGGATGAACTATACGGAAAGCTTTATTGAACTTCAGCCCTTTTTTCACCAATTGCGGCATCTGTATCGCCACTTCAAGGAACCCGCCGGCCAGGACGCCTATCACAAGCCCTTGCACGCCCATCACGGGGCACAACAATGTAAGCGCGGCTATCATGCTTATATTGAGAATGACCGGCGCCAACGCCGGGGTGGTAAAATAATGCAAAGAATTCAGGACACCTTTACTGTAAGCCACGATCCCGAGGAATATGATGTACGGGAACATACACCGCGTAAGAAAGACGGTTGTCGAAAACATCTCAGGCGAATTGGTGAACCCCGGGGCTATTACCCGGATAATAATCGGCGTAAAAAGTATCCCCAGAACGGAAAATACCGTGACCACTATAAGCAGTACATTAAGGACGACGCGGGCGGTCTCCCAATATTCTTCTTCTGACCTGGTATGCCGGTATTCCGTAAGGATAGGCACTAAAGCCGCGTCGGTAGCGCCTTCCCCCACCATGTCCCTGAACATGTTGGGCAGACGGAACGCCACTACGAACGCCTGCGCAAAAATATTCGTTCCAAATAATTTCGCGAAGAAAATGTCCCGGATAAAACCCAGCATCCTGCTTAATGTAGTCGCGCAACCTATTATTCCAGTTGATCTTATAAGTTTTCCGTCAGTCATACGTAATATATCCCCAATTATCCCGATAGCGTAATATATCGCGGACCTTCCCCGGATTCCCTCGCGAGGCTGATAGGTCGAGCAAGACCCGCCTGCCGCCAGGCAGGCGATCTCCGGGAAACATATGTCCACCCGGTATTTTAAGCTAATATGATAACATAACTTTTCGCATATGTCATATGTTGTATCTTCTTAAAGCCTCTTCGGGCGCGCGCTGACAAAAATACATTGACAGAAAGCGCCCTATTGTGTTAAATTATGCGCCTAACTTGTTTGTTCCATAAAGGTTAAGCTAAGTTTTATTTTGTATAGTGAGGAGAAGTACCATGCCAAATAAAAAAGCGGCAATGAAAAGTTTGAGAAAAGACAAGAAACGGCGTTTCCGTAACATATCAGCCATCTCTGAACTGCGTACTCTTACAAAAGCGGTCCGCGCTCTTATCGCTGATAAAAAACAGCCCGAAGCGGAGTCTTCTCTTAGAACCCTTGAATCAAAGTTCTCAAAAGCGGCAAGAACGAATATAGTCAAAAAAAACGCGGCTTCCAGGACTATATCAAGGTTAAGATCACAATTGGCTAAGGTCGCTAAAAAAGCGTAAGAAAAAACGTCTGACCGGCGGTGATTATAGTTGTTGTAGCAGAAAAACCCGCCCATTGACCGGGTTTTGTTGATTAGATCCAGCCACTTATCGCAAGCGGTTTAGACTCAGGCTATTTTCAAGTCATGCCTATTTGGGGTTTGTTCAATAGAGTAAGCCAACATATGACCGTTCTCATGGACGGCGATGTGATTTTTTTTCACAGAGTTTGTACGTTCGATAAGCGCATTTCCCGTAGAAGGGGGAACAAATGAGCGAACAGTCCAAACATAACGATCTTTCGCCTCAAGCTGAGCCGGGGCAGGATCTGGTAACTTTGATCAAGAAGATGCAGCAGCAGCTGGTTTATTTGGAGAAAAAAATAGACCTTTTGATCGGCCAGTCCCAGGCAAGACCTTCCGGCGGAGATAGGCCTTTCTCGGGCTCTCGCCGAAGCGGGCCTCCTCCTCATCGCCGCTTTGATAGAGCGCGTGATAATGATTCGGGCGAAAAAAGGTTTGACCGCGGCCACCGTTACGAAAAACGTCATGACGGAGAGACCAGAGGGTTTGGTTACAAGAAAAGATCTTACGACAGCCCTCGGGAAGGCGATTTCGGGCGGGAGCATAGTTTCAAAAAACCGTACGACGGCGAAAAAAGAGGATTCGACCATAAAAAGAAACATTTTCCCTACAAACACAAAGACAGGGGATAAAATCTTCAGGCGCGTCCCTGCCAAAAGGGCAGGGGTATTCGCTCTGGGAGATCCCGAGCGACGCTGAAGAAGAAACAAGGACAAATACAAACAAGGAGGAGAGAAAATGGCTTTTCAAGGTAGATACGACCGCGGGCCACGGGAGATGCACAAAGCAGTTTGTTCGGAATGCAAGAAAGAATGCGACGTTCCGTTCAAGCCCAGTGGCGACCGTCCGATTTACTGCAAAGAATGCTACTCGAAGCGTAAAGACAGCGGCCGCTAAAAGCGACGCCGATTAACGCGCGAATAAGTTCGACGCAACAAAAAACCCGAAGGAAATCCTTCGGGTTTTTTGTTGCGCGGCGACTGCCAAAGGCAGGCACACCATAGACACAAAGCCGGATCCACACAACACCGACGCTTCATATCACATATTACGGATAAATCTGCTGTGGGACAAATAAGCGCTTCTTAACAAGGTTTGATCCCATGACGTCCGACTTCTTTTAATCTTTGAGGATGTGTTTCTTGAGTGATCACAATACTAATTTCTTTGCTCCGATTACTACAAAGCCTCCCCGGTCAAAACCTTTGCGAGGTTTCTCAACTCGAGTAATCCCCTCCGGGAAAGAGAACAAAGTCTGATAATAAGAAAACTTATCGAACCCGGCCAGGCGCAATAATCCCGTTAATTCCGCTGTTCCTAAAAAACGCGCTTGTTTGTAAAAAGAACTTTTCTTTTTCTGATAAAACTTCCCCAAAAAATTATTCTTATCAATTATGCCTATAACAACTTCCCCTTTTTGCTTCAGCACCCTTTTAGCCTCTTTCAAAACTTTTAACGGATCTTTGACAAAACACAGGGTATTGATTATGACCGTGTAATCAAAAGTGTTATTCGCAAAAGGCAATTTCTCGCCAATCGCGCGTCGACACCTCTTGCTCTGGCTGCCTTTACCATGTTCTCTGATGGGTCTATACCGCATCCTACGCCTAAAGAGGAAGCGAACCTGCCGGTACCGACACCGATTTCCAGCCCTTTGCCCCTTTTCGGCAATACCTTTCTTATGGCCTCAAGCTCAGACGAAAAGGCGATTTTATATTTATCGTACCATTCATCGTATTTTTTGTAATACTCATCAAAAACATTTTTCATAAATTATACGTGAAAGCTATGGGGTCAGGCCTTAGTCCCCATTAGTGCTTTTTCTCCTCACACTTACACACTTCAACAGTTACATGAACCAGACCAAGATTAGATGGTATTAAATTCTTATACTGTTCCGGATAAAGCGGATTGCAGGCAACCACAGATACTATCACGCTATAAATATTGGTGCCCACCGCCCACAAGTGAAGATCCGCCACTTTGCTATCGCCATTTATTTCAATACTATCCTTAATTATTTGCTGAATATGTTCTGGCCCTCTCTTATCCAGCAGAATATGGCTTGTCATACGCAAAAGCCCTAAAGCCCAGAGAAAAACCATTACGCCGCCAACGATCCCCATTAAAGGATCCATCCAAATCAACCCGAAATACTTTGCCGCAAGAAGAGCGACAATGGCCAAAGCCGAAGTAAAAGCGTCGGCTAAAACATGTAAATAAGCAGATCGTAAATTATGATCGTGATGGTGGTCGGCGTGAAGAGTACCGTCATCATGACGATAAGTGCCTTTCTTAATATCCAAAATCAATACGGAAACCAAATTAACAATGAATCCGATAACGGCTACAAAGATAGCTTGGTTAAACGCTATCCCAATAGGAGAAAAAATTCTTTTAACACTCTCCCCTGCCATAAACAAAGCAAAAAAACCTAACAACGTAGCACTTGTAAACCCGCCAAGAGTGTTCACTTTTCCCGTGCCAAAATTAAAATGCGTATCGCACGAATAACGTCTGGCGTAGATATATGCAAATGCGCTAATGCCTAACGCTGTCGCATGCGAAGCCATATGCAGTCCATCGGCGAGCAAAGCCATTGATCCAAAAACAATCCCTGCGACAATTTCCGCTACCATCATAACAACGGTAATAATCGCTACAACAATAGTTTTGCGCTCTCCTATTTGTTCCCGATCTTGACCAAAAACATGCGCATGTTGCCAAAATTTAATATTCTTTGTATGCATAAAACTATTTTCCTAATAAAGCTATGGGGTCAGACATCGAGATCATCACATAACCAGGCCGAGCAAAACACCGCCGATAATCGTATAAATGGGATTGACCTTAAACACATACGTTATGACAACCACCGCGACAGCGATTAACCCGCTTTTAACGTCGGTTATTGACCGCTGGGATAACTTTATAATCGCAACGGCAATAAAACCGACTGCCATCGGCTTGATCACTTTAAAGATATTCTGGACAACCGCGTGATCTCTGAATTTATCATAATTGAGCGAGATTATAAAAATACATAAAAACGGCACAAGAATAAGCCCGACAGTGGCTGAAATAGCGCCTTTTAATCCCGCCAGTTTTGATCCGACAAAGGTCGCTAAATTTATCATGATAGGCCCGGGTGTAACTTCGGCTATCGCGACAATATCCGTAAACTCGTCCATCGTAAGCCAGCGGTAATTATCCACTACATACCGCTGTGCCAGAATAAGCATTGAATAACCGCTTCCAACAGTAAATACGCCTACTTTCAAAAATGTTATGAATAATTTTATGAGTATCATCGTGTCCTGTTATTTATGCCGCGTTAGATCAATCCAATGCTTAAGGCTAACCCGAGAAGGACCAGCATAACACCGACCACTATCTGGATACCCCTTAAAGTAACTTTCTTCAATAACCCGCGGCCTAAAAAAGCGCCGATAAACGCGGCGATCATAGCCGCCAGTATTAACCATCCCGTACCTGACACAACATAAGACTGAACAGCAAAAAGACCGACGCCATACACCGGCAACCTCGCGATATCGACCACCACGGCCGCCGCGACGCCTGTACCGATAAACTCATCCTTATTCAAACCAGCCTTGATCAAGAACATCGAACGTAACGCCCCTTGATTGCCTGAAAGCCCGCCAAAGAACCCGGATAATAATCCTCCCCACGCCATGTATTTCTTATCCATGCTCATATTCGCGAATTTTGGGATAAGCTCAAAACAGGAAAAAATCACAATGATCACACCGATAAGCAGCTTTATAACGGTAATCTCATGGACTCTCCCCATAAACTGGTATTTGCCGATGACCGGCAAGAGCGCCGCGTACGAAATCGACCAAGCCCCGATCAAAGCGGCAATGACCGCCGGCACGGCGAACCGGATCAAAACCGATCTATTGGCGGACCGCCCGACAAGAACCAGCTTAAACAAGTTATTGGCAAGATGAACGACCGCCGTTGAAGCAATCGCGATCGGCACCGGAAAAAAGAGAGCAAGAACCGGCATGAGAATAGTCCCAAGCCCGAACCCGGAAAAAAACGTCAATCCGGACGCCAATAACGCGACCGCGCAAACAGTAAAATATTCCATTATAAGTATACCCCCAACAGGCCCCGCGCTGTGTGTTGTGGCTGTATTTGTTCCCGCGCTCTTTATCGACTTTTATTTTACGGGCATTTAAACCCGAAAACTTTTCTCAATAAATAGTTTATCGGATTATAACAATTTAGGGCACGGATCAGTTTTTTAGCCCCACGAGGCATTGGGGCCTTATTTTGAAGTAAAATCTCATTGGCCGAAAAACTTTCCCCATAAAGTTCGCTGTTAGCCCCCCGATTTTGGCTAATAACGGTACCTTCCAATTTTGCCCCGACAAAAAGACCGCGGGACATCGAATATGAAAAGATCCCTCCCTTAAACTGTATATCCGTCGACGCCGATACGCTTCTTCCGACAGGCCCGGCGGCGACTGAGGCGTCCGCCCCTAGTTTTATTTTACCGTTAAGGATGGCATCAATGCTACGTCGGTCCATAAAGAGCAATACGATATCGGTCGACTGCCCTCCTATTTGCAGGCCAAAACTACCGCCCGCTATGGTAAAAACCGCGGGATTCGACCATTTGCGGTAACTCTTATCCCGGACAATGATAATGCCTTCACCGTATTGGCCGCCGATACCCAGTCCTCCCGATATCGTGGACGGGAAGATCCCGACGCCTTGACATTTAAGCATGACCCCTTCCGGGATCCCTTGCTCCGGCATATACTTCATCCTGTTCATCACGTCGGCGCAATTTCCCATCAATCGCGTCCATTTATTTTCTGAATACTCCGCGGAGCGGCTATGTAAAAAATAGAAGATGAACGGCGCGCTTAACAGCAAAACGGTTATTGTCAGAACGGTAAGTTTGGTTTTTGTCATACGCATATATTCCCCCGCATACATTAATTAAAATAGGCCGCGCAGTATGCCGCGGGGCTATTTGTTTCCATAAGAGCACGGTTACCGTCCTATTTATTGGCTATTTTATTTTTTTGTGTTTCTTGCCCTGTTTATGCGCCATGCGATGTTTCTTCCCTGTTTTCCCTTTTACTGCCGCTCCTTTTTCTCTGCCCTCGTTCCTTTCTTCGATCGCTTTGTGAGCGGCGGCGGCTATACCTTCGCCCTTTAAGCCCTCTTCATGGGCCTTATGTACCGCTTGGGAAACAACGCTGCCCTGCCCTTTTCCGGGGCCTTTTCCAGGATTTTTGGCGAAAACGGCTCCCGGCGCTAGCCCTATGACCAATAACATAGCGAAACTAAATGCTATTATTTTTTGCATCACTTATCCTCCTTTATATTGCAGGCATTTGGGTTTTTGAAACACTTCCCTTTCCGACACTTAAAGATACCTTTAGGAACGGTTTTCGCGGGCATCCTAAACTTGTCCCGCCGTAAATCTCAAGTTTATTTCTATTATAACGCTATCATTGACATGGAACAACAAGGAAAGGATTGTGAAGCCCCACGGCCGTAACTTCTCTTTTTTTAGGATAACGCGGACAGACCCCTCGATATCAGCTTATCCCGCTTCCCATGCGTTTTTCGCGGTTTTCCTCCCAGCTTAGTTTTTAAAATAAATAGTAACAGTTCAGCTATTCCCAGTAAGATAAATCCGAATTTTGCAAACACTTTTTCGCGATGCGTTGCGATAAAATAACTTTTTATATCATAGGAGGTTACAAAAAAAATGAACCTCCACCGCCTTACAGCGGTGGTATCATTCTTTTCGGGCCCCGCCCGAGCCACTTTGCGGCACCCTGCTCTCACCCCCACCCTCACAGGTGGGGAACTCCCGCGTGATTAGAAATCTATTGCAAAATCCGGGTTTAGTGAAGTCTTGCGCATCCTGGCCAGCCATATGGACGGCTGGAGCGACGGGAAGGATGCTTTTGAGCACCGAGAGGTCTATGGCCGACAGGATATGAACAATTTAAGCTTCCCCGCTAAGCTACGCCTGAAGAATAAAAATAACAAATAGACCGCCAGAAGCGCAAAAAGCATCCTTCCCGCGAATAACTGAGCTATTACAATAAATAAGTGTCTGCCACTATTTTGCCGCGACATAACCGTTTAACTGCGGCCGGTTTAATGATATAATTTACTCGTTTAAAAATATCGTTATCAGCCGTTCTTAAACTGAAGTTAACAGCGTAAGACGAACGGAGCGCATGTTCTATGGAGCGGAACCCTAGCCAGATCGAGAACGAAGCTAATTCTTTTCTTATGGATGGAAAATACGCCGAAGCCTACGACGCTTTCAAAAAAGCGGGGTATCTTTATAAGGCGAGGCACAGCCACCGACAGGCTTCGATGTGCCTGGCTTCCGCGGCCAGCTGCTGGAGCATAAAATGCGGGGAAAAGACCTATTCGGAATCGGCCGATCTATTCGCCGAGGCGGCGAAAGAGGCCGCGACGCATTTAAATTACGATTACGCGGCGACCTTGTATAAGCAGGCCGCGATGTACTATGAGCGGGACGGCGAGTTCACCAATTTCGCGGAGTGTTTTTATGAATCCAAAGAATGCAGCCGAAAATACCTGGGTTATCTTTTCCTGAAATCAAAAAAACACCGCCTCTCCCGGGATACCGGCGATCTTAATTCTTTTATCTCAACTTTCAAACTTATGCTGAAGTGGTGCCTTCTCACGGCCTCGTATCTACTCTGGGGGCACGGCGAAAAGCCGTTAAGAACGCTTCTCGTTTCCTTGTCCGTCATATTCGGCGCGTCCGTCGCGTATTCTTTCTGCACACTGTCAACGAACGGGGCGGCTTTTCAGCCGAATTATTTCGACGCGCTTTATTTAAGCGTCGTCACGTTCGCGACGATAGGTTACGGCGATGTAACTCCGCTTGGCCCGGCTAAACTGGTAGCGATAGTCGAGGCCTTTGGTTCGATGTTCCTTCTCCCGCTCTTTCTCGTGGGTTTCTCGCGAAAATATCTGCGGTTCTAGTTTCCGCGCGTGGCATGGATTCACGCCCTTCCCTCTCATGACCGTACCTCCTTGTTTGGTGTTTTACCATGCTGTCACTCCAATTACAAGTGGTACTGTTTTTGGGGGGAAGGTCAGGTCGTGGTTGCCTTTAATAAAAATAAATTTACCATTCAGCCGCTTTTCAAACTGCCGGTATTTCTCGACGCCGCCTTCCTTGCCGCCCTTGAATATAAAGTCGCCAAGAAAGAAGACAGTATCTTCCGGCTTAACACGCTCATTATGTTTGCGGATGATCGTTTCATTCATTTCCTCAGCCGTCTCAAACGGCCTCTTGCAATATCGAATGATATTAAAGTGGGAAAAGTGATAATCTGATGTCCACCAATAATTCATACTGAGATCCTGTTTATTTGTTTCTTTATGCTTCGGCTATGCCTTCTTCCGTCAAAAGCC
The DNA here is from genome assembly GCA_964580895.1 of uncultured Planctomycetia bacterium. GTDB lineage: Bacteria > Omnitrophota > Gorgyraeia > Tantalellales > Tantalellaceae > CAZOMD01. Next base: position 11,012 of record CAZOMD010000028.1, read on the forward strand.
ATTTCCAAAGGGGTACGGTTTGCACCGTGAAACCATTTAATTTTTCTTCCCCCTCGGCATCCTCGGTGATTATTGTAGCTTTATCGATCTTTAATTCTTTCATGGCCTTCTGGAGACTACGCAATTCACGGTTTTTTGTTTTCTCGTCGCGCATATCCCAACAAACCTGAATCATGCTAGCTATACCCAGTCCTTGTTTAATAACGAAATCAACTTCTCGATGCTGTGCATCCTTCCAGTAAAAAAGCTCAACATGAGGATCGAGTATTTGTTTTCGCTTTAAGGCTAGAAAGACGATATTCTCCGCCAGTCTTCCGATATTTTCAGAAAATCTGAATCCGACTGAATTGCATAAGCCTGTATCAACCGCATATATTTTCCGCGGGCTTTTTTCCTGTTCCTTTACCTTATAAGAGAACCGCTTAAGCAAGAATATGAGATAGACATCCTCAAAATATCCTGAAAACCGTTCAATCGTATTGGGATTAGCCTGAAGAAATTTTCCTGCCGATGTGAATGTTACAAGATTCGCGGCATTGCTTAGATAATACTTGATCAGCGCTTTCATTTCTGGGGTTTTCCTGACACGGAATCTCTTAAGGAGATCCTTTGTCAGAAGATCATCAAAGTAATTTAGTAAAACCTCCGTCTTCTTCACTGATAAAGCCACCTCAGGGAAAGAGCCCGCTTCTATGTATTTGTGAAGAAGCCCGTCTATCTCTGCCGTTTGACCAACAATACCAAAAGTATTTTTTATTTCAATTTTGTTAAACGTTAAATACTCGGCGAAAGATAGCGGAAAGACGGTCAGGTCAAGATGTCTTCCGGTTAGAAGCGTTCCCAATTCTCGACTTAACAAATGCGCGTTTGAACCTGAAACTATGATTTTCGCCTTCCTTAGCTCGTGCATAGTGCGAACCCATTTTTCCCATCCAGATACTTCCTGAATTTCATCAAGAAAAATGTATGGCATGTCTGTGGGGGATATAAATCCCTTATAAACATCATAAACTTGAGCAAGTACTTTTGTATCAAGAGACCCAAAGCGCGGATCTTCAAAATTGACAAAAAGAATATTTTCTCGTTTTACACCTTTATCAGAAAGTCTCCTTGCCATCTGACGCATTAGATATGATTTGCCCGCTCGTCTTGGCCCCGTGATAGTTATTATTTGATTAGACCCCGTAATAAGGGCCTCCAACCTATCAAGATAGGTACTCCTGACAGTACCAATATCTTGCTGGTTCTCCCAATCATTCCAGTCTTTCAGTATTGATCGAATCTCATTTTTATCCATTAGATTCACTCCTATTGCGTAAAATTCATAATTCTTGCGTGTTACGATACAAAATATACGTCAAAATTACCGTTTTGTCAATCATTTTGTTGCTAAAAGCACAGTTTTGAGCAAACCAGCTAATGTTCACTAAATACTGAACATTAGCAAGAAGTGAACATTGGTCACATGGGGCGCCAAAGAATGCCAATAGGACATTCGGACATGCCAAATGTCCTATTTTGGCGTGTTGTAGGACACCGTTTTTGAGTCGATTTTGAGACAAATTTGAGCTGTCTCTAACGGGGTAAAAAACAAAAACCCCGCTCCGGAATTACTCCGAAACGGGGCTGATGTAAACGAACAGGCACTTGGTGCGTCTGTTCGTCCGAAATGGCTCCCCACGTTGGACTCGAGGCGTAATTGGGCAAAGCCCTCTAAGTGCAAGGAAATACGTATACTTGTGAAGATGTACCGGCGCCGCGGCCGCGGCGTAGCCATCAGTTTATACGATCCTTTGCCACCTCTGTCACAATCGCCAAGACCGGTTTACAAGAACATCGTGGCCATGGCCGTCCAAGTCCGGGAATATCTGGTCGAAAATCCTCAAAGAACACAAACTGCCGCGGGCAACCACTTCGGCGTCACCCGAGCCCGGGTATCCCAGTTGATGACCATCCTCGAAAATATCCCTGCCGACCTCATATCCAGCCTGAAAACTACCGAAGATCAGGCCATGCTTAAGCGATTCTCCGGTAAAACCCTGCTACGAATATCCGGTCTAAGCACACCTGAACAGCGACAAGCCCATATCACAACCATCCGAAACCGGATACTCTAACCATACAACCCTAAATTCTGACGAATCAATCCTAAAACTTTCTGGTCAGTTTTCAGGTTAGTTTTCTGGCTACCCTGTAAACCTTCACCCTCTTCCATCTCGGATCATTAAAAACTGTCCCGAAGCTAATCGTGCACTAATCGTGCACTCGATATTTCGTGCTCCGTCCCATCCCGACCTGAACGATAATCTTCTTTACCAAAAGATCGTTCAAGTCTTTATTTGCCTGCCTCAATGAAACTCCGGATATTTCAGAGTATTCTTTCCGCGAAATCTCGCCTTTTACTTTAAGATATTCTATTGCCTTCTTCTGCCGGTCATTAATATCAATCTTATGAAACTTGATATCATCAATCACTTTCTCAAAACCTTTGCCCGGGCCGTTCAATACAATCTCGAAACCACCGGAGTTATTACTAAACACAGGATCCGGCAATTTTTCCGTACGCATCTCTTCAACAATCCTGTTCGTCCCGCGTCCCCAGCGCTCAATATACTTGATAAGATACAGCTTACTCGCCAGAAACGGATTCCTTGGAAGCGAACGATGTTTACCTTTCAACTGCTCAGGCGTAATCTCTTTGGGCAATTCTCCGGGATTCCAAATTTCAATACGGTCATCATAAATGGCAAGTTGGATATCCCCTGTCATCCTATAGTCCCGATGCGCCAAGGCATTATTCAACGCCTCTTCCAGCGCCCTAAACGGATATTCCCATTTATCGTGCCGCTGGTTCGCATCAAAGAAAACCGCCTTGCGCGTATGCTCAGCGATATAACGCAACGCCGCATCACGTAGTTCCGGAATCGTCCCTTCCAGAACCCGCATATCAAGAAAATCATGCCCTTGTGTCTTTTTAATCCGCCCTGCATGAATAGTACACTGAACGATAAACTTCTGTGGATCTTTACCAAAAAGAAGGATACCCGTATTAGTCGGTTTGCCGTTGTTTAAAACCTTCAAATATTCCAAAGCCTCTTTAGTAGAAACCTTCTCAGGAACCTCAAGCCGTCTTTCCTCTTTAGCCTTATCTAAAAACCACCGAACCTTGACAGGGTCTATATCCTTAAGCGTTGCGCCCCGACAAAGCATAGTATCAAAATGCAATTTATCTTTATGCTTCTCAAAGATCAGCCACTCATATTCATCCTTGCTCATCTTCGGAGAGGATTTTCCAACCCGTTTATGCGGTTTGCCAAACGCAAGCACCAAGTGATCATGCGATTCCTTAACCTCGACAACAATAATATCCTTGCCTTCGGCCTTTTTCACGGACACCTTGGGGTGAAGCTTCGGATCCGTGTGCTGGCCAATCTTGTTAACCAGATCCTCTATAGTACCTTTCCCGATTTGAACGCCCAGAACCTTGCCCTCGGGAGAAACTCCGATATATATCCGTCCGCCTTCGGTATTAGCAAAAGCGACTGCCGTCTCGATAATTTCGTCGACCTCGGCCAAAGACTGTTTCAGTTCGATTGTTTCGGATTCCTTATAAATCATTCCGTTCCTCTCTTACCAATCTACTTTGCTTCGCACTTTTTCGTTTTCGAGATATCTACCTTACCGATAATTTCATCATGGGTCGGTTCTCTCCCCAGAATACCTCTTAAAACATCTACGTACGCCGTTGCTATCCTCCCCGGGCAGTCGTCTGACTGCGGATTATTATGGCGGTATAAGCGCTTTAGTACCGAAAAAACACCCCGGAATCACACCAGAATCGTCATGTTCCCTCGGAATACGCCAGCCCAAGACAGACTCCGGCCCTACGCCTTAGCCGAAGCATCCCGCTAAACGCCTTAAAACTGCCTTAAAATAATGAGAATTTTTGAAGAGAATTTGCCTGTTTGAAGGCTTTTGACTTTCAGGGGGGTGCAGAAAAGATGAGACTTACGAAACTACTCGTGGGAACCTGCTATAACCTGCGGTAAAATAGACGGTTAAGAGGTTTTTGAACCACTAACCGAAAGGAGGCTTTAAAGATCGTGAACTACACCAATTCTTATACCATAAACGGCTCGCTTTTCCAAGAGTTTCTGTCGCTATTGGGAAGAATGACCCAAGGCCAGCTGATCCGCCAGATTGAATACATGAAAGTCGAGAACGAGATACTACGATCCAAGCTCCCAAAGCGGATCACCACTACCCCGGCTGAGAAAAGACGCCTTATTAAATACGGCCTGCCTCTAGGAGGCCAGATTAAACAGGTCATATCCATTGTGGGTTATTCGACCTTTAGACGATGGGTAGCTGACGGCGTGACCGGTAAGAACATTCCTAAGCGCGGAAGGCCCCGCAAGACCACGCAGGAGATTATTGACCTTATTATCCGCATGGCCAAGGAAAACCACCTCTGGGGCTACGGCAAGATAATGGGCGAGTTAAAGAAGCTCGGACTCTTAAGACTGACCCGTAACAGCATAAAGAATATCCTCATACAAAATGGTATAGACCCGAGCCCGAAGCGCAAGGAAGACTCGTGGGATGCGTTTATTAAGAGGCATTTTGAGACACTATGGGCGTGCGACTTCTTCACAAAGACGATCTGGACGGCCATGGGGCCGAGGTTATTCCACGTCTTATTTTTTATCAATATCCGCACCCGGAAAGTTCATATAGCCGGAATTACCGAGAAGCCCAACAAGGAATGGATCGTGGACGCCGCAAAGAGTATATCGTTTTTATTTGAGGACGATACTAAAAAGCTACTAATCCGGGACGGCGATACGAAATTCCCGAAGGAATTTGACGAGCTGTTCAAGCAGTTTAATGCCAAGGTCAAGCGCATACCTTACCGCTCGCCAAACCTTAACCCTTATGCCGAGGGATTCGTAGGAACCATAAAGCGGGAGTGTCTGGAGCATTTCTTTGTATTCGGAGAGGAACACTTCAAATACCTGATCCGGGAATATGTCGATCACTACAACACCAAACGCCCGCATTCAAGCATGGATAACGAGCCGCTGGATTATAAACCACGAAGCAATACCGGCAAGATTAAATGCGAGTCACGTCTGGGCGGGATGATAAAACATTATTACTGGGGCTCTGACTGAGCGTCTTTAACAACCAATTCGTCCGAATAGATAACGATTTTATTTGCCGATATAGATGCTTCGCTATCCGGCTTTGCACTAACGGCGTTAAAAGTAGCAGGTGCTGACGGGGTCTCTGACCGATAATTTACAAAAAGCCCTGTGGTACTAACGAGCGCTGGTTTAGCTAACATCTTCCCGCCACCCTTCAAAAGTTCTTTGATCATTGATTCCACTCCCACCCTGAGGCAGATTAATTCGTCTTAATTCACCCTCGGTAATAAATTTGTGCGACGCGCCTGATACGCTTTCAATTATACATCGTTTAAATACGTATTTTTTACTCTGATCAGTGCCAAGATAGGTAGCGCCATTAAATGAATTAAACAAATCGAGCTCTTTACTTATATCGTCGTGTATCTGTTTAAGCAAACCATAAAGACTCATGGTTGGCGTTTCAACAATCAAGCCAAGCTCACGCGCTTCACGTCTTGAAATAGTAAAATCATGGCTTCCTGCTTCACGACAAAGAATATTAATAATTTTCTTCTTCTTAAGAAAGTTAATCGTGCTATTTCGCTTGCTCAACAGTCGATCAGCAAGCATCTGAATTTGTCCTCTAGCACGGAAGACCTCGCCAAGCGCCAACGGGTGAACATTCTCTGACAGCTTCAAAAAAATCTGAACCAGAGAGTTTTTATCTTTTAGTCCACACTCTTTTTTTGCAAGATCTATATATCCAGCCACATTTTCAACGCTCACCGGCACTCTCACCTGTGGAGGCTGTCCCGGCATTTGAGGGTTCAATGGGCTATTAACACTAGGATCAATAGGGCCCAAGGTCGCCTGCTTTGTCATGACAATTTTATCTGCACCCAAACAAATAAGCGTAGCTGTGCTATGCGCTTTGGAGAAAACAATAACTTCAAGCTCTCGACAAAACTGGCGAAGCAAATTGGCAATTCCCCACCCGGCAAGAGTAATCCCACCGCGACTATACAACCACAATGAAATTTTGTTTGGGATTTTGCCGTCTTTATCTAAAAAAGAATCAAGATGATGCGTAAATAGATCCAGAACATCAGGAGCAATCTGCGCTTCTAACCCCGGACGATCACCGGTAATATAAACGATAATCTTTGACGATCGTTCTTTTTCTAATTTTTCATAAAAGGATTTTCTTACGGAATACATGATATTATTATACCTCAAATTGTAGCGATTTAAATAAAAAACATCCCAAAAGATTTTGGATATCGGATACGCAAGACCTCATGTACTCACTCAGATGTTTCTGCCTTGCATGCTTTAAAATCCGCTTCGTCTATACGCTTTCGTCCGGTCAACTCGTCCGCTGTCGGCTTCCGGCCTAAAATGCCGGTTAAGACCTGCTCGACCGCATTGACGATTTTTTTGTTATGGGCTACTCGCTCCGACCCTTCCAAAGGCTTAGTCGGATATACGACATTGATCCGTGATGGATTGCCGAAACGTTTCTCGAAATTCTTTTTGATACGTTCGCCCATTGTCACGCCTCCATTATAATATTATTTTAAGCGCTACAAAGAAACCAATGACCATCTTTCTGGAATGTTTTTCCGCTCGTAAAATCTCGAGCGAATACTTCATTTTCTATAAACACTTCGGCCTTTTTATCAACCGAATAGATATGAATATTCCCGCACTGATTATTAGTAAAATAGGGTAACTTGCGATATTGCCAAGCAGAATAAGCCAAGTGTTCGCTTGGCGCACAACCAAAGAAGGAAATGCGCGGCTTCACTATATCAAGAAAGGTATAATCTCTGTCTGATTTTCTACCATGATGGGGAGCGAATAAAACAGCGGCATCGCTTACTAAGTCTTTATGGTTTTTAAGAATATACTCCCAAGTCTTGTCATTAGAATCGCCAGAGAAAATAAATCTACCAGCCGAGCTACGATAAATAATCACGTAGGAAGCATCATTTGTGTCGCCACTTTCGGTGGCAGAGGCAATCAGCTCCTCATTAGGTGAAATGATTGATAAATAATCTCCTTGGCCTTCACCTTTATCATCGTCCGCATTCCAATATTTGCCACGTGATCCGGCTCTCGGAGTAACAATATTTACATCTGAGATTTTCCCGTCAACCAGTTTTTCATAAAAATCCCAATCCTCTTTCCGAAAATTAAAATCTTTCTCAAAATCTGGGGTATCCCTGCGAATACCACAGTCCCAAAAATTAATAACACGCTTCTCTAAAAATAGTCTCTCAATCCCGTCCATATGATCCATATCGGGATGCGTCAAAATAAAACGCCATATGTCAGAAATCCCCTGACTTGATAAATATGATATCGGATTGGTTGGCTTATCTCGCATACCATAATCACCAGGAATCTTTTGAGATATCTCAAATAATTTACTCAGGCTTTTCTCTGGCTCGAGATTACCACAACAAATATCAATTACAGTCACGCGCCCGCTAGATCGTTCAATAATAAAACAATCTCCCTGTTTGACATTAAGACAATGGATTTTTGGATTCGACATCGTGGCTATCCTTTAAAGCGGTTCGGCTTTTCTTTATACCCCATGTCACTTGAGCTATATCTTCAATTTTCTCAATAAACTTATCGACATTAAGACCTGCGACAAAAGCAAGGGCATAAAAAGCGAGGTATGAAGGGGCCGTCGTTTGTTGCGCCTCAAATATAATTAGCCCTGCTTTTAAGAAAAGACAGCTAATCGCACCGGACAGAAAGCTTACGATTGGACGGATAAAGTACCATGGCAACCAAAGACTATCCCATTGCTTATAAACACAAGCGTTCAAATAAATTCCTCTAAAGCAATACAAAACTCCCCCGATTCCACCAGAGATACCACAGGCAAATATGATTTTGAAGGTTTCATTCGGTAGGGATATTTCACCTTGCGCCAACTTCCATAGCACCCACCCGTAAAAAAGTATTAATGCTAATAAATAAAAAAATGTACGTTTCATAGCTTACCTCACATTTCAGAAAAACTTGTTAAATAAATATAAATACCGCGCACTCTATTCGGCGACCTTATCATAAAAAGTAAGCGGTTGGGCTGTTGTCCAACCTTCGCGGTTTTGCGCACCGTCGTGATGCACTTTTGCACTACCTTGTGTTGCAATTACCTTCGCACCCCTACGGATGAATGCGTTAACTACTTTTCTGGATGGATGCTTGGGATCTCCTTCTTTAGGAGAACTAACAAAAGCCGTCTTCATCTGTGCTGGTTCTTGCAATCTTATTCCTACAAGAGCATCAAGTACTGAAGGCCCAATATTATGTTTACTGCCATGATGAGGAATCTGAATAAAATTCAGCGTTTTCAAATCAACCCCCAAACTTACAGCTTTCTTGATCGCCTCACCTATCGCCTCGACACCGGCATCCCCAGTAAATAGAAATTTCTTTCCTTCCACTTGAAGCAATAAAATTATGCTCGAATTATTTTCTGCGCTCGTTTCATTCTCCTGTGGATTAGTTAGTGTTTCCAGCCCCCAATTCTCAGCAACCCATTTGATCGCTTCCTTAACAGCGGTGACAATTTTTTCAGCTAAAGTTACGCTCTCTTTAGGCTGAGGTGTTTCTCGAAAATTAGCGACCATGACACTATAAAAATCTCGGGTTGGACTTAATACAACAATTTCGTTATTTTTGTCTGTAAAATCATCGGCAAATGGCTCATCAATACGGATATTCTTTTGCTTAGCCAATGATTCCAATGCATAGGCATCCTCTAATGCTTTTTTCAAATTGGCTTTCAGGCTATCCCCAGTAATCTTGCCATTTTGAAACATACTTTTTAAGTCTTGTGCATGCTCCCATGGCCGATGAAAACATAAAACGCCCACTCCAAGATTGTTAATTACCTCAGTCAACCCAGAAGCATGATCCGCATCTGGATGAGAACAAAAAACATAGTCAACTTGGGATGTTTTGTAATATTTTTTGATATGCTCAACCAGAGATTTCCCTGATTCCTTTGTGCCCCCATCGATTACAATGACTTTTTGTTCCGAGCGATCCCCCTGCAAATTACCCCAGCGAATTGCAATAGCATCACCACCGCGCTCTCCCTCACCAACCGGTAAAAAATCTATCTCAAATCCCATAATTTCCCTCACACAATTTAATGCGCTTTAACGCCCAGCCAGCTAATTTCTCACAGTAGGCATCAAGTGAATGATGTTGTACGCCTATATCTTTTGCGACTGTAAATGATAGCCGGATCAAATTTAATGACCGGTTCAACTCAGGGTATTCCGTCAACACTTTCGCTTCAGCGTTTACCGGCACATTAGTCAAAAAGCGCATATCTCCATGATGCTGATATTCCTTAAAATTCTCAGCAAGTATTTTGACCTTATCATTTTTCACCTTTTTCTTAATCAGCCAGAACAAAGGCAACATAATTGGTGTAAACGGCAAGAAGGGCACTACATCAAAAGAATTTATCACCCTATAAATAGGAGCTTTTATCTTATCGTCGAATTCTTCGTTGCCAACTTTAGGACTCCCGAATGCGTAACACGCCCCCAAGTTATCTGAATTGATCTCGGAGGTCGCAATTAAAGCCAATGCCCCGCCAAGAGAATGGCCGGTTATATACAGTCCATAGTCAATTAAAGACTGAAATTGCTGACTAACATCTGCCTGTATTTTTTGAAAAGCCAAAAGAAAACCTTTGTGCGTTTTTACATTATTTTGATCCGTATGCATAGTGGCGTATAAATCAGTGAACACGTCAAAAAACGTTTCAAGAGTTAAGCCTTCTGTCTGCGTTCCCCGAAACGACAAAACCGCCATCTTGTCAGAGTCCCGTTTCGCCAAAAAAGCTTGCGTCCCATCTTGGTTAAACGGCTTAACAAGTGAAAAATCGGCTTCTTTCAATGCAGTTTTTAACTCGGCATCGTCTTTCTCAAAAGGCAAATACGCTAACTTCGACATTTTGGCCATAAGCCAAGCCGTGCGATCACTGTAAGCCGCCCGCTTAACCGGAGGCGATAATAATTCTTCATGTTCAAAATATTTGCTACTCATAACAGTTTCCTTGGGACCTCATTTTTATAAAAAATGCCATAACCCTAAATTTTTATCGGGCTATGGCATATCGCAATGATAGCGTTTCTAAACAAGCATTCTCGAACAACCTTCGCCCATTAAAACTAACACTTTAAGCATTTCTCCTCAGCAACGGAGCCGTATCCTGAGCGTATTCGCTCTCGTGCCATACGACAATATTCCGGAGAAATATCAATTCCGATATAATTGCGTTTCAGGTCCTTCGCAACAACAGCTGTCGTTCCCGACCCCATAAATGGGTCGAGTACTATGCGAGCATCTGTTGATGAAACAATCCGTTGAATTAAAGACGCGGGGAATGGGGCAGGGTGCCCATTTTTCATTTCCTGCGTAAACTCCCAAACATCGCCATAGGCATTAGCTTTTGACGCCAATTTGAAATCCGGTTTTGCTATCAGATATATAACCTCATAAGTAGGCAAGAAATACCCCGCGTTAAAATTAATACCGCCTTTTCTTTTCCAAATGATTATCTGGCGCACAGGGAATTTGCTAACAATATCATGGCGGTCTTGAAGCAAGCCATTTTGTACCCGCCATTTGTGATTATAAAAGATTGCACCATCATTTCCTATTAACCTGTACATTTCGTCCAGACACTTAATTTGCCATGCGACATATTCTTCATGTGGCATACAGTCGTCATGATGACTGTATCCATTAATTAAAGCGGCTCTAGACCATTTGCCACCACGCCCATCCTTCATGCCGTTTCCGGTAGAATTCTTAAGGTTGTACGGCGGAGAGGTCACAATTAAGTCAATCGATTCGTCCGGCATTGTTTTCATTACTTCTAAACAATCACCGCAAATAATCTTATCAAGATAATCTTTAGGAAACTTTAGTTTGGTACTCATTTCATTCTTTCGATAACAGGTTAATTAAAATACCTCTTTAACATCATCATAGAGATCCGACCACACGCCTTGCTTGAGTCGAAATTTTGTTCCGTGGTTATGCCCCGTTCGAGCGTCAAAGTCAATCAACAAACTTCCTGCCTCTACACAACACAAGAATTTCTCAAATGAAAAACCAGATAGAACAGAAAGATGTTGATAACAAAAATACTCATGCCCATCGTCAATTTTTGCCTCAGCAATCACATAAAAGCAATTTTTTATCTTCTCACCGATCGCATACTTGAGATCTTCAAATCCCCAATAAGGCTCAGGCGAAATCGCTCCCAAACCAGCTCTTTTCTCAACAGAAGATAGCCATGCCTTAATCTCAGGGTCTGACATGTCAGCCTTCTTTGAGTCAAATACGAACTTCAACTTTTTAGCAGTACGATCAACGACTACTGTAAATCCACGATTTGTAAAACAGCTGGAGCTGGTGGTAGACCGAAAACTCATTTCAGTTTTGGGGTATTTAGACCCAGCCTGTTTATGTGGCCAACCATATTTTGGTAAAAGAATATTGCTTACAATCCGAGCCGCTGTCGGCGATGGTTCAATGTGCTTTAATGTTATAAGCGAAGAAGAATGCGCTCGTTGTCCTTTAAGCTCCCATTCTCGAGCATTAGGAATCGGCAGATTGTTTTCTGTAATGCCAAGAAGAACTTCAAGCGTGTTACCGACAGCGCCATCATTTCGAGTGTCTCGTGTTTGTTTTACGCTCTTATGCCACCCCTTTGATGCAACAGCCTTGATCTCCTTGATTAATTCATCCTTTGAAAATAATTTCATAATCTCCCTTTCACTAATACCTTTTTTGGGGCGGCTTCCAGAAGTCTAAAAGATATTCAAAAGTTACGCCCATTGTTATATAGTTGCTTGGCCAGCCAAAAATACCAATACCATTGACCACATTGGTACGATCCCATATTATGACATTCCGTAACTCATAACCTCGCTTACGAAGCTCTTCAATTAACGATACATGAATCGTTATGCGCCGGTTTTCCCACCACATATCCGGAACGTTAATAACGCAATGAGCTTTCTCTTTGAGCAGAGGAAGTAATCCTTCAAAAATATCTCCCATGGCCACTGAATACGAATCAATCGACATTGTGCCTAAATCGCGCACATCTTGAGAATATTGCTCAACCTTACCTAATTGCTTATTGTTTCTATCGCGCCGAGATTTATTTTGGCGAGAGCGATTTAAAAGATTTGCGTAGGGTGGAGATGTCCAGATCAAGCTTACGGTATTAGGGGAAATGTATTTTGCAATATTTCTGGCGTCATCCTGAACAGCCATCTGAGCAGAAGCGTTGAATAAGTTGGGATTTTTTTGAAGCCGTTTGACACACAACTCAATGTATTTTTTTTGAAGATCAAAACCGACAGCATTCCGATTTAGGTCGTTCGCGGCGATAAGCGATGTTCCGCTCCCAACAAATGGATCGATAACCAGCTGACCTTGATGCGTAAATAATTCTATGACTTTTTTCGCAAGGGATATAGGAAAAGTTGCAGGATGAACGGATTTATCTCTGATATCGCGAGTCTCATAAAAAAACTGCCAAACTCCTATTTGAGATTTTAACCAGTCCTTTGGAATCATACAGTTAATGTGCGTGGGGCCGCATTTACACAAACGCTCGTGTGCGATATCTAACTTTGCACCATACGAAGGATCGCCCTCAAACACAGCCAAAGGTTTCTGCTCTGCTTTACCATTGTTATTTATGTCCGACTCGACGGCTCTTTCTTCGACTACGCTATGACCAAAACTTTGATTTGTCATTTTTTTCTCTTCTATTCTTTTCTCAAATAAAACTACATATTCGGAATCGTCGCCACGACCACTCCCTGAATCTGAAAATCCCTTGTCAGTACAATAGGCTGATGCTGTTTATTTTTTGATCTTGGCTTTAATACAACGGTTTCACCGGCCTCGTGAAATTCCTTAACCGTTGCTTCATTATCAATCAGAGCCACGACAGTATCGCCATCCTTCGCCGTCACTTGTTGGCGAACCAAAACAAAATCGCCGTCACCGATGCCTTTCTGATTCATCGAATCGCCCTTTGCCTTTAGAAGAAAATATCGATGTGGTGGACGAGCCAATTTTGTGCTAACTGGTATTTTAGCTTGAATATTTTCTTCAGCAAGCATTGGAGCACCACAGGCGACAACACCAACTAAAGGGACATCAACAGTTTGAGCACATGTAGTATCATCACCTATACTTTTAACAAACTGCAAGCTTCCATCATCCTTTCGGCGCAATACACCTTTCTCAATTAGCTTATTAACAATCAGCGATGCAGAGCGCGGAGAACGGTATCCGAGAGAAGACATGAGTTCACGCATGGATGGAATTCGACCAACACGCATGATGAAGTTACGTATCTCGCGAATGGCTTCTAATTCTTTATTGGAGATTGCCGTGGTTTGCATGTATACAGTATTATACAGTTAGGGTAATTTGTCAATAATTATTTTTGTTTTCGAGAGCGAAGGTGGGGTAATCAACAGGATGGGAACTACAGGACAGACTCTTGGATCTTACCGGTCGTAACATCCACGATCCGGTAATGCGTTTCGCAGTTACGACCTTTCCACTGCTCTTCGATATTCAAGCTCCAGTTGCCCAAAGGCATGACTTTCTGGATCTCCCGCAGGCGAAGCTTACCGGCAAGAACCGCGCCCCGCAGATCGCCTTCGCTCGAGATATTCTCCACATAAACCTCTTCGCCACCCAGCCGGACGCTAATGTAACGGGTTTTTCTAACCGCGTTTTCGATCACCTTAGCCATAGGACAATCCTTTTTTTTGGGTAAGT
>CAZOMD010000029.1:0-12148 GCA_964580895.1 uncultured Planctomycetia bacterium
GGGTTACTACCCAATGTCCCTTGTGGCTTTTTTAACTCTTTCCGCGTCATGTGCGATGATGGGGTTCATGTTCAGCATGGCATGCAGGATATTCGGCCGTTTAACGGAACGATCAGCTAAAAGCGTGGCCGTGGTATACGTCCTTGAGGCCGCAGGCGCCCTTATCGGGGGGGCTCTTGTAAGTTTTTTTCTGATACGTTTTATCGATACTTGGGATATCTTGATCCTATTGTCCGTGCTCAGCCTTGCCGGATCGGTCTTATTGCAGAGAAGTATCGACCGCAGTTCCGAGGACAGGAAACTTCTTTTAAAGATCTCAGTTGCCCTTTCCGCGGTTTTTATCGCGTTCATGCTAACGGGCGGAGCGGCTTGGCTCGGGGGGCTTTCGAAGGGGTTTTTATGGAAAGGGTTCGAACTAGTAGGTTCGACAAATACGATATACGGGAATATCGTAGTGACAAAAAGAGGCGCTTCGCGGTCTTTTTTTTCTAACGGCCTGCATCTTTATACTGTCCCTGATAGGCTTTCTTCCGAAGAAGCCGTGCATTACGCGTTTCTGCAGAAGGAGGAGGGCGGAGATGTATTGTTAATAGGCGGAGGTATCGGAGGGCTTTTAGAAGAGATACTGAAACATAAGGTCAGGAAAGTGGATTATGTCGAGCTGGATCCGGGAGTGGTGACTATGGCCCGGAAATATCTTAGCGACAAAGAAGTAAACGTTCTAAATCGCGCAGAAGTAAGGATAATCGAGGGTGACGGCAGATTTTACGTCAAGGGAACGGATAACCGGTACGATTGGGTGATAATAAATCTGGGAGACCCTTATACCGCTCAGATCAACCGGTTCTATACGGTGGGTTTTTTCCGCGAGCTGAAAAAGATCCTCAATAGGTCAGCCGTAGTGTCGTTTGGTCTTACTTCCTCGGAAAATTACATAAGCCCCGAACTGGGGGATTATTTAAATTCCATTTATTCCAGCGCGAAAGCCGTGTTTAAGGATGTTATCGTGATCCCCGGAGATACGGCCTATTTCCTTATGTCCGATACCCCGGGCTTTCTTACCGACAACGGCCGCATCCTTTCCGAAAGAATAGAACGGAGGTCTTTGGATACCCAGTATGTTCGGGATTATTACCTGCTTTCTAAACTGTCCGAGGAGAGGGTGAACTACGCGAAAAGTATCGTTGGCAAAGACGAGAAGGCCGGGATAAATACGGATTTCCGCCCGCTATCATATTATTACTCGGCTGTTTTCTGGAGCACACATTTCAGTTCAAGGGTGGTCCGTGATGTGCTTAAGGGCATGACCGCGAGAAGGATATGGTCCGGCGCGGGGATAGCGTGCGTCCTGCTTATTGTCGTTTCTTTAGGCAGGAAGCGAGGACGGAAAGCGAGGAGCGTGCTTAATGCCGTCATGACAACCGGGTTCGCGGAGATAAGTTTTCAGATGGCGGTTATATTATCCTTCCAGATTATTTATGGGTACGTTTTTTATAAGATAGGCATAATAGTCACGTCGTTTATGGTCGGTCTCGCTATAGGAGGGTTTTGTGTCACGAGATTCATGGACAGGATAGGGAACAGTATGAGGTTATTTATACTGACCCAGATAATTATTTGTATATACCCCCTGATCCTGCCGCCTATATTCCTTTTCCTCTCCTCATCCGCGCCGCGGACGCCTTCCTGGTTAGGGGCGAACGTGATCTTTCCCGTATTGCCGGTTATTGCCGGTATGATCGGAGGGATACAATTCCCGCTCGCGAATAAAATATGCCTCGAGCAGGTTGTTTCCGAGGGCCGTGATGAGAAGACGGTCACAGGACATATAGCCGGGATGAATTATGGGATGGATCTTTTGGGGGCCTGTCTCGGTTCTATCCTCGCGGCCACTTTCCTTATCCCGATAATAGGCGTTTTCGAGCTGTGTTTTCTGGTGGCGGCTATCAATCTTTCGATGCTGGTAGTTCTTGTTGTCGTTCGCGACAGACCGTAAGTAGTTCCGGAGGATGATAGGCTGTGTTTCCTGTGACAATGTCCCTTGTTTATTGGGGGTAATAAGTATATAATTATCTAAAATTGATCGAGGAGAGGAGTTGTGAGTTATATATGTTCGACCTTAGCAAATTAGGGGATATGACAAAATTGGCCGGCCAGGCTCGGGAATTGCAGCTTAACCAGGAAAAGTTCCAGAAAGAGGAGTTGCTTCTCCTTAGAAAAATATCCGAACAGCTGGAGACCGTTGTAGCTTTACTTAAAAAATGACAAAAGAGGCGTCAGGGCATGATAATCACAAGAAAAAAACCGTTTGAAGAGGTGAAAGATCAGTTAAAAAAGGCCAAGAAGATATACCTCCTTGGATGCGCTTTATGCGCCACGACCTCGAAAACCGGCGGCGAAAAAGAGATAGAAGAGATGAAGGGCCTTCTGGAAAAAGAAGGGAAGGAAATTACGGCTACGGCAGTAATTGAACCTGCTTGCAGCCTTCTGGAGATAAAAAAACTATATAGAAGGCATAAAAACGAGATCGATCTTGCCGACATTATTCTTAGTATGGCCTGCGGCGGAGGTAGCCAGGCGGTTACGGAGGTAGTGGAGGGAAAAGAAGTGCTCCCGGCCAATGATACGCTTTTCCAGGGGGAGATAACGGTTCTCTCGACAAAAAAAGCGAAGTTTGAGCAAAGGTGCTCTCTTTGCGGAGATTGTATGCTGTCCGTAACACAGGGGATCTGTTCCCGGACGATGTGTCCTAAAGAACTGGTGAACGGGCCGTGCGGCGGCATCAAGAACGGTAAATGCGAGGTTAACCGGGAAACGCCTTGCGCGTGGCTCAGGATATATGAAAGGATGAAGAGGGCAGGGCATCTGGAGGCGCTGCGAAAAAGACAGCTCCCGAGAGACAACCGGAAGAGTCAGAAACCGCAGATAATGGTTCGCGAATGGTGATTTCCCATATTCGAGAAAATTCCGAAAGAATAATTAAAAGCCTTCCCGAAAAAGTCAGGCTTGTCGCCGCCGCGAAAACAAGGACACCCGGTGAGATCATGGAGGCTATCTCCGGCGGCGTGAAGATAATCGGGGAGAACTATGTTCAGGAAGCCCGGGAGGCTTATCGGGTAATAGGACGCCAGGTCGAATGGCATTTTATAGGGCACCTTCAGAAGAATAAGGTGAAAAAGGCCGTTGAGATATTCGATATGATAGAGACCGTCGATTCCGCCGATATCGCGGAAGAGATAAGTAAGAGGTGCGAAGCCCTGGATAAGGTCATGCCTATTCTTATCGAGATAAATAGCGGCAGGGAAAAGAATAAGTTTGGGGTCTTGCCGGAAGACGCCGAAAAGTTTATCGGGGACATCAAAAGTCTTTCGAATATAAAAATTACAGGTCTTATGACGATGGGGCCTGTTTCAGCTGATCAGGAAGAAGCCAGACCATATTTTACCGAAACACGGAAAGTTTTTGAGAGGATAGAACGGTCCGGGTTTTACGGCGTGGAGATGAAATATCTGTCGATGGGGATGACAAACTCATATAAAGTCGCGATTGAAGAAGGGGCTAACATAGTGAGGATAGGGACAAGCATCTTTGGAAATAGGGAGTGACCGGTTTTTTTGTTAAGCGAAAAGGAGGATCATGTACGTAAAAGTACTTTATGATAACGAGGCGAAAAGGGGGCTTTTGTCGGGGAGAGGATTTTCCTGTTTAGTCGAAGGCAAGATACTATTCGACACGGGAGAGGCGTCACATTCTCTGGTCGAGAATATGGACAGGATGATGGTTTCGGCGACGGATCTAGAAGGGGTTGTCATATCTCATGATGAATGGGACCATACAAGCGGCTTGTGGGAACTTCTCAAACGCAAAAAAGGGCTGAAAGTCTATATCTGCCCTTCTTTCAGCGATACTTTCAAGCAATGCGTGGGAGAACTCGGCGGCAAGCTTGTCATGATAGAGGGGATGACCGAGATCTCGGAGAATATTTATGTGACCGGCGATCTTGGCAATAAGGATGACGAGGAAAAAATAATATCCGAACAAGCGTTGGTGGTGAAAGGGGACAAGGGTGTTTCGGTAATAACCGGATGCGCGCAGTCAGGTCTTATAAAACTGCTTAACCTCGCCAAGAAAAAAATGAGCGCGGAGAAGATCTATATGGTCTTTGGCGGGTTCCATCTCGAGGGCCTGGAAAGAGAAGAGATAAATAAATTGATAACCGAGCTGAGGAACGTAGGGGTGGAAAAAACGGGGCCTACGCATTGTTCCGGTGATAAGGCCAGGAGGATATTCAGCGGGAAATTCCTGAAAAATTATATCGCCGTTAAGGCAGGGCATATCATACATTTATAGCGGATAGCGGATAGCGTGTAGCGTATAGAAAGAAACTCTAAGTAAGAAGTTAGAAGAAAAAAACAAGAAGCAGAGATTCAAATAGTTCCGTAGGACGAAGGAAAGTAAAAAGGTAAAAGTAAAAAGGTAAAACCAAAAGTTAAAACTAAAAAGGCACCAGAGCGGAAGACGGAGTTAGAGGCAAGGATGGAAAATGTTCATAGCTTATAGGGGTAACGTGCAAGCCCAACACGCTAAGAGCAAAGAGCAAAAAAAGTTTTAAATTTTTAATTGTAGTTTTTACTTTTTCGTTTTTACTTTTGAGTTAACAAGATGGGATAATAGGAGGAAGGGCGTACGATGCAGGGGAAGAACGATATATACGACATAGCGATCATCGGAGGAGGGCCCGCGGGGCTCACGGCGGGGCTATATGTTTCCAGGGGCGGGATGAGAGCTGTTCTTCTTGAAAGTGTCTCGACCATGGGGCAGGCGGTCATGACGGAAACTATAGAGAATTACCCGGGTATCGCAAGCATAAACGGGTTTGATCTGGTGGAAAAAATGAAAGAGCAGGCCGTGAAGTTCGGCCTGGAATGCCGTCAAAATACCGTAAATAAGGTTCTTTTCGATGAAGGTTTTCAGGCCTGGGGTATCGAAGGCGACGCCCGCGGGGTCAACGCCATTTCCGTGATAATTGCCAGCGGGGCAAAACCAAAAAAACTCGATGTACCCGGCGAAACGGAGTTTACGGGAAAGGGTGTCTCGTATTGCGCGACATGTGACGGGGCCTTTTTCCGGGGAAAAAATATTGTTGTCGTGGGCGGCGGCGATACCGCGGCCGAGGAAGCGCTTTTTCTCACGCGTTTTGGGAAAAAGGTCACTATTGTTCACAGGAGGGGGCGTTTCAGGGCATCGAAGGTCATTCAGGACAGGGTTTTTTCCAATAAGAAGATAGAGTTTAAGTTCGAATCCGAGGTTTTGGCCATACGCGGCGGCGAAAAGGTGGAGAAAATAGAAGTAAAGAATATCAAGACCGGCAAGAAAGAGGAACTAGCCTGTGACGGGGTCTTCCTTTTTGTCGGATGGGAGCCGAATACCGCTTTTCTTAAGGATGTCGTCGAGACAGACGAGAAAGGCGGCGTTACTACCGATGAGAATATGAGAACTTCCAGGAAAGGTGTTTTCGCGGCAGGGGATTGCCGGAGGCGGCCGCTGCATCAGGTCGTTACGGCATGCGGGGACGGCGCTATAGCGGCTTTTTCCGCGCAGAAATATGTGGAAGAGTTAAAAGGTACCGCGTATATTTAGAAAGGAGCAATATGCGTTCTGATCAGATGAAAAAGGGGGTAGAAAGAACCCCGCATAGATCTTTGTTCAAGGCGCTCGCTTATACGGACGAAGAGATAGATAGGCCCATTATCGGCATAGCTAATTCGGCGAACGACCTAATCCCGGGGCACAGTCATCTGCGAGAATTGGCTGAAGCCGTTAAAGCCGGGATAAGGATGGCCGGCGGGACCCCGATGGAGTTTAGCACTATCGGAGTATGCGATGGGATAGCCATGGGGCACAAGGGGATGAAGTATTCTCTTCCGTCACGGGAAATTATCGCCGATTCTGTCGAGATAATGGCGACTGCTTACCCGGTCGACGGGCTGGTCGCGATATGCGATTGCGACAAGATCGTGCCTGGGATGATGATGGCGATGCTCAGGATCAACGTGCCGGCATTACTCCTCAGCGGCGGTCCGATGATAGCGGGTTGCGTCAAAAAGAGGAAAGTCGACCTTATTTCGGTGTTTGAGGGGGTAGGGGCCCTCGCGTCAAAAAAGATAGATCAAGCTCTTCTTAAAGAGCTTGAGGATTCGGCTTGCCCGGGCGCAGGTTCATGTTCCGGCATGTTCACGGCGAATTCCATGAACTGTTTAAGCGAAGCGCTTGGTTTAGGCCTCCCGGGGAACGGTACGGTGCCGGCGGTCACGGCAAAGCGGCGCCGTCTCGCTAAGATAGCCGGAAAGTGCATCATGAACCTGGTGGCGAAAGACATAAAACCGAGGGATATAGCGACGCAGAAAGCGTTTGAGAACGCCATTACAGTGGAAATGGCCCTGGGGAGTTCCACGAATACGGTGCTCCATCTCCCCGCGATAGCTAATGAAGCCGGGATAAAACTCGATCTCAAGCTGTTCAACGAGATAAGCGAACGCACTCCGAATCTTTGCAGGATATCCCCGGCGGGGGTCCAGCATTTAGAGGACCTTGACGCGGCGGGAGGTGTCTCCGCGGTGATGGCGGAACTCAACAAAAAGAACCTGCTGAATACATCCCTTATGACCGTCTCGGGAGTCTCCGTAAAAGAGATCATACGCATGGCTGAGAACTTCGATACGGAGGTGATAAGGCCTATCGATAATCCATATTCTAAAGACGGGGGACTAAGCATCCTTTTCGGGAATTTGGCTCCGGACGGCGCTGTAGTGAAGAAGGCGGCTGTCGCGGAGGACATGATGGTCCATGAGGGGCCTGCCCGCGTTTTTGAGGCCGAAGAAGACGCCATGAAAGCTATATTAGGCGGCAAAATAAAAAAAGGCGACGTCGTGGTCATAAGATATGAAGGTCCCAAGGGAGGGCCGGGGATGCGGGAGATGCTTGGGCCTACTTCCGCGATCGTCGGGGAAGGCCTGGATAAAGACGTCGCGCTGATAACCGACGGCAGATTTTCCGGAGGAACCCGTGGTGCGGCGATAGGGCATGTTTCACCCGAAGCTCAGGAAGGCGGGACGATTGCCTTGGTCAAAGAGAACGATATAATACGTATAGATATACCAAAGAAGAAGATCGAGCTGTGTGTCGCCGGTGAAGAGCTGGAAAAACGACGGAGCCAGTGGAAAAGACCGGATTATAAAGTTAAAGAAGGGTATCTTTATAGATACGCCAAACAAGTTACATCCGCTTCAACAGGAGCGGTGTTTAAGAACGATTGAAGCTTCAGGACTTAACTCTGGTGGATTTTTTCTTCAATTTAGTCGAGGTTGAAATCTCGCCGAAGTGGAATGCCGCTAAGGCGGATAAAATATGCAGATCTATAATTATTGTCCGATCTGTTCGGAGGTGCTGGAGCCCGGCGAGTTCGAGGGGAGAGCAAGGCTTCACTGTGCGGCCTGCGGCTGGATAAATTATTGTAATCCTCTTCCTGTTGCTTCTTGTCTTGTAATGAATTCTGAGAGAGAGTTGTTGCTTATCAAACGCGGTATCGAACCCTGTAAAGGACAATGGGCTTTGCCGGGCGGGTTCATAGAGCTTGAGGAGTCCCCGCGAGAGGCGGCCGAACGGGAGCTTTTTGAGGAGACCGGCGTAAAAGGCAAAGCGAAAAGTCTTATTGGAGTGTACAACCAAAAGAGCGAGATGTATGGTTATGTTCTTATGATAGGCGTAGAATTTGAAATCGAGAATGGAGATATAACAATTGGCGATGACGCCGAAGACGCCAAATTCTTTCCAGTCGATAATCTGCCAGAGATCCCTTTTATCGGGAATAAGAAGCTCATAGAGGATTTTCTTCGATTGAAGATGTAAGCTCTTCTTTTCTATTTGCAACCGTAAACATAAAATGCTATATTAGTCGACAATATGGACAGCATAGAGATCGGTAAATATCTTAAGATGCCGTTCGAGGAACTTATACAACTCTCGACGAGGACAAGGTCCGGCGGGGTGGGGACAAGGCTGGATATCTGTGGCATCATAAACGCTAAGTCGGGATCCTGCAGCGAGGATTGCAAGTTTTGCGCGCAGTCCGCGCGATATTGCACCAACATACCGGAATATCCATTGAAGACAAAGGATGAGATCGTCAGCGCGGCGTATTCGGCCAAGGATAACGGCGCCAAGAGGTTCGGGATAGTTACCAGCGGGAACAGGCTTACCGACCAGGAGGTCGGTATCGTGGCGGACGCTATACGTGAGATCCTCGGAAAAGTCGGCATATCGGCTTGTGCCTCGCTCGGGGCTCTAAGTATGAAGTCTTTCCTGATATTAAAAGAAGCCGGACTAACGCGTTATCATCATAATCTGGAGACATCGGAACGGTATTACCCGAACATAGTAACGACACATGACTATAGCGAAAGGGTAGAAACCGTCAAAAGGGCGAAAAAAGCCGGACTTGAGGTATGTTCCGGAGGCATTTTTGGTATAGGCGAAACGTGGCAGGACAGGATAGACCTCGCGCTTTTACTAGCGGACCTCGGCGTGGACGCCGTGCCCATAAATTTTCTTGTACCGATAAAAGGTACGCCACTTGAGAACGCCGAAAAAATATCGCCGACCGACGCCATAAGGATAATCGCGTTATACAGGCTTATACTGAAAAACGTCGATATCAAGGTAGCTGCGGGACGGGAGACTGTGCTAAAGGATTTCCAGGCGATGATGTACGCCGCGGGCGCGAACGGGATGATGATCGGGGGATATCTTACCGTTATGGGCAGGTCCGTAAAGGAAGACCAGGACCTTATCTCGGAGATCGGGAAGCTATGGAATAGAGAATATTGAGAGCCCTTCGCGAAAGGTCCAAAGAAGGTCTTTTAAGGGAACTCGCGCATCTTTCCATTCTCCCGGGCGGGGATATAAGTATAAACGGCCGGGAATACGTGAATTTCTCTTCTAACGATTATCTCGCGCTTTCCGCTCATCCCGCGCTTATAAACGCCGCGCGAGAGGCGCTTTCCGGCATGGTGGGGACGGCAAGCTCAAGACTTATGTCAGGAAGCATGTTGATACACAAAAGTCTTGAGGAAAGAACAGCTGTCTTCAAGGATAAACCATCCGCGTTAGTGTTCAATTCCGGATATCAGGCGAATGTAGGGATAATAAGCGCTTTTTTAGGCAAAGATGATTGCATCTTTTCCGACAGGCTGAACCATGCGAGCATAGTGGACGG
This sequence comes from uncultured Planctomycetia bacterium, assembly GCA_964580895.1. Taxonomy (GTDB): domain Bacteria; phylum Omnitrophota; class Gorgyraeia; order Tantalellales; family Tantalellaceae; genus CAZOMD01. The sequence continues at coordinate 9,275 of CAZOMD010000029.1, forward strand.
TATACGTCTTTCTGGCGCTAAGATGTTCCGTTTCAGGCATAACGACGCTGAACATCTCGGTTCGTTATTGGAGAAGGAAAGAGGAAAATGCCGTAATGCCCTTATCGTGACGGAAACGGTCTTCAGCATGGACGGAGATCGGGCCCCCCTAAAGGATATGGCGGCGTTGAAAAAAGAATACGACTGCATGTTCATGGTCGACGAAGCCCACGCTACGGGGATTTTAGGGAAAAAGGGGAGCGGGCTGGCGGAAGAGACCGGCACGGGCGGGGATATCGACATAATAATGGGTACATTCAGCAAAGCCCTCGGTAGTTTTGGGGCTTACGCGGCGATGTCCGGCGCGTTACGCGAGTATCTCGTAAATACCTGCCGCAGTTTTATATATTCAACCGCGCTCCCGCCGGCGATCATAGCCGCGAATATCAAAGCGATCGAGCTGGTAGAGAGCGAACCGTCCAGGCGAGGTGCGCTTCTTGAAAACGCGGGATATTTCCGGGAACGTCTTTTGGATAAAGGATTGACCGTTCCGGGGGCGTCCCAGATAATCCCGATCATCGTGGGTGAGACACACAGGGCGAACGCGCTAAGCGAAGCTCTGAAGGAAAAGGGATGGTGGGTGCCGTCCGTTAGGCCGCCGACGGTACCTAACGGTGAGGCGCGGCTGAGGATATCTCTGACCTATAACCATTCCAAGGGGATTATCGACGGCTTCCTAAGGGACTTGGGCAGCCTTATCTAAGGAAGAGAATATGTTCAAGGATACTATCGCTGTAAATTTCTCGAAGAGCGCCGCGACCTATGAAAGATACGCCGTCGTCCAGCGCCGATGCGCGGAGGAGCTTGTCGAGATGCTGGGGGACGCGCATTTTTCAAAAATTTTCGAGATAGGATGCGGAACAGGCCTTTATACCAAATACCTGCGAAAAAAGTTCACGGAGTCCCGGATAACGGCCGTCGATATCTCGGAAGGGATGATAGCGATGGCAAGAAAGAACTTTGCCGCGGGAGATGTGGATTTTTTTGTGGCTGACGGCGTGGAAGTAAGACCCGGATACGTTCCGGACCTCGTGACGTCCAACGCGAGCTTCCACTGGTTCGGGGATTTTGAAAAAGCGGTCGGTACGTTTTCCTCCATGATGGAGGAGGAAAACGTGTTCTGTTTCTCCATGTACGGTCCCAGGACGTTCAAAGAGCTTGGGGATGTTCTTTCCATGGTTTTCGGGACCGGCGACATATTAGGTTCCACCAGGTTCTTCGGTCTTGGGGAGATCAAAGACATCGTTAGCAGATATTTTAGTAAGGTCAAGATCCGCGAGGAATATTTCATAATGGAATATCCGTCCGTATGGGATCTGTTATATGAGATAAAATATACCGGTTCGAGAGGGGAAGGTATAACCGGGCACGGGTTATTTCTTGGGAAAAACAGGATAGATAGGATCGAAAAAGAATATCGAAAAAAATATGGCAGCATACGGGCCAGTCATCACGTATACTTTTGCAGGGCGGAGGCGTGAAAAACACTATTTTTATCACAGGGACCGATACGGGGGCCGGTAAAACCGTTGTTACCGGTCTACTCGGGCGTTTTCTCGCGGAAAAAGGGATAAATGTGTGTACCCAGAAATGGGTGGAAACGGGCGCGGGAGGGATTCCCCCTGATATGAAGAACCATCTTGTTTTTCTCGAAAAAGGATATGGCAGAAAGGCGGAATATCTTCCGGAAATGTCGCCGTACGTTCTGGCCTTTCCGGCGTCGCCGCATCTTGCCGCGCGGATGGAGAAAGAAAAGATAGACGTGTCGCGCATAAAAAGCGCTCTAACCCTCCTTAACAAAAAGTTCGATGCCGTTATTATAGAAGGCACAGGCGGTCTTCTTGTTCCTATTGACGATGAAAAAACCATGGCGGATGTGGTAAAGAGACTGCGTGTTAAGATTATTATTGTGGTTGCGAACAGGTTAGGGGCCATTAACCATACCCTTATGACCGTCGAAGCGGCGAGGGCGCGCGACTTGGAGATAGCCGGTTTGATCTTTAACAGATTGTCCCAGGCGGCCGATGAGAGGATACTTAAGGACAACCTGAAAATCATCGAACGGCATGCCGGCGTGGAAGTCTTGGGCGAACTTTTTTTTGACAAAAATACGGATCGTCTTTATAAGCGGTTTCGACCTATAGGCAAAAAAATAATGTTTAAACTTATATACGCGTGAAGAGGCGGGTCCTGTCGCTCGGTATCCTGCGCGCTTCCGCGCTGAATGCTTTTTCCAAAAAGCATTCAGTTTGTGCGGTGCTCGGACACACTCGCGCCACCCGCTTCTTCAAGCGTATATAAAGGTAGAAGGTGATATTTTTGATTATGGTTAAAGATAAATTGATACAGCGCGATCTTAAATACATCTGGCACCCGTATACCCAGATGAAAGACTGCCGGGATATGCCTCCAATCGCCATCGAAAAGGCAAAGGGGCTCAAGCTTTACGACTATAACGGAAAATTTTATTATGACACGATATCCAGCTGGTGGTGCAATGTCCATGGCCACGGGCATCCGCACATAAAGAGCGCGATAAAAGAACAGCTTGATCGTCTTGAACACGTTCTTTTCGCCGGGTTCACGCATAAGCCGGCGGTCGATCTGGCGGAAAGACTGGTCGCGATCACTCCCGACGGGCTTACGAAAGTGTTTTTCTCGGATAATGGTTCCACGGCCGTGGAAGTGGCGCTTAAAATGTCGTTCCAGTATTGGCAGAATATCGGGATAAAGGGAAAAGATCAGTTCCTTTCCCTGGACAGGGCATACCATGGCGATACTATCGGGGCTATGAGCGTGAGCGGTGTCGATCTTTATAACCAGCAGATCAAAAAG
>CAZOMD010000029.1:12158-24722 GCA_964580895.1 uncultured Planctomycetia bacterium
GCGTCGGAGAAGAAATGGCTTGATCTTTTCTCGCAGCGGTTCAAAAAGCTTATGTTCAGGTCTATGAAGGCGCCTTCGCCGTATTGCTACAGATGTCCTTTTGGGCTCGAGAAGGACACTTGTTCTTTGGAATGCCTTGATAGGTTCCACTCTATACTAAAAAGGAACGCCGGCAGATTATCGGCGATACTGATCGAACCTATTCTGATGGGGGCAGGGGGTATGATAATCTACCCTGCGGACTATCTGAAAGGCGTGTATGGATTAGCGAAAAAGTACAATGTACATCTCATCGCCGATGAAGTAGCGACAGGGTTCGCCAGGACCGGGAAGATGTTCGCGTGCGAACATGCCGGTGTCGATCCGGATTTTATGTGTCTTTCCAAAGGGATAACCTCGGGGTATCTACCGTTGGGTGTTACGTTGACGACGGACAAAATATACGACGCGTTTTGCGGTGATTACGGTAAATATAAGACCTTTTACCACGGCCATACATATACGGCGAATCCGATAGTCTGTAGCGCTGCTCGAGCGAGCCTCGAGCTTTTCGAGGATGGGAAAAGCATGGATAAGGTCATGCGGGTAAACGCTTTGCTGAGAGCATTTCTTGAGGATATCGGTGGGATGGAGTTCGTGGGGGATACGCGCAGTATAGGTTTGGTAGGGGCGGCCGAACTTGTCAAGGATAAGGCATCGAAAAAAGCTTTCGACCCGCAAATGCGGATAGGGTACGAGATATACAAAAAGGGACTTTCAAAAGGGTTATTGTTGAGGCCTCTGGGGGACATAATATATTTCTTTCTTCCGTTATGCGTGAAGGAAGAGGAACTTAAGGACATTTTTGAAAAGACCCGGAGTGCGCTGACCTCTGTTTTCGCCGCGCTAAAATGACATATATTTTTAGGTATATAAATTTGAAGTCGTTGAAAAACCTTGTTACCGTGATCGCGAGATCTTGTTTCGTGCGTGTTTCTATAGGCGGGGCCTGTCGCTTGATGTCCTGCGCGCCTCCGCACTTTGTTTGTGCGGTGCTCGGACACACTCGCGCCACCCGCCTAATATCAAAAGAATACTTTTTCTTAGGTTATATGCATATAGTGCGGACAGATGCTTTTCCGGTTTTCAAAAATGAGTTTTTCCTGTAGAATAAACCGGTAATGTCATCTTAAAATATTTAAGCGGGAGAAGATATGAGTATAAGGTCTGGAAAAGGAGATAAAGGGTATACCGATCTATATTTCAACAGGCGCGTAAATAAGGACAGCGACGAGATAAACGCCATAGGGGATCTTGATGAAATCAACAGTATGCTGGGCCTATTTAAGGCGAGAACAAGGTCAAGGGCTGAAAAAGCGTATATAGAAAAGATGCAGCATACGATTACGACCATAGCCTCCGAGATAGCGGTGAGCGGTGAAAAAAAACGGAAGCTCGGTCAGATATTCAGGAAGGAAGACGCCGATTGGATAGAAAATGAGATCCGTCAATATGAAAAGAATGTGGCCGTTAAAAGTTGTTTTTGTTTTCCAGGGGAGAATGTGGATTCCGCGTTTCTTGACCTGGCAAGGGCGGTAGTGCGGCGGGCGGAAAGGAACGTTATAAGGGTATCCAGAAAAGAGAAGATGAAGAACCCCTATATCCTTTCGTATCTAAACTGTTTATCGGACCTCTTGTACCTTATGGCCAGGGATAAGGCGAAGAAGAAGCTGTCGAGGAGATTGTAGGGAGAAGTTAGAAAGATCGTGGGATGTAGGACGTGGGACGTGTAGGGGCGAACCCCCTGTGTTCGCCCTCGATATAATAAAGGATAAAATCCGAAAATCCTGCCTGCCGGCAGGCGAAGCACGAAAACCGAAACAATGTTCAAATGACCAAAATAACCGTCAGTTTAGAATTTAAAGGGGAACAATGCACAAGAAATATGATTATCTTGTTATAGGCTCGGGACCAGCCGGGCACATGTCGGCTTTGAGGGCGGTCCAATTGGGGTTAAAGACGGCTGTGGTGGAGCTCTCTCAAGAGATGTTCGGCGGCGCGTGCCTGAACGAAGGGTGCATCCCGGCGAAATCTCTTTATCATAGCGCGAAGATAGTGAAGCTGGTCCGGCAGAACGCGGGACTTTGCGGGTTAGGCGGCAAGGATATTTCGGCAGATTTGGCGTCGATAGTCGCAAAGAGCAGGGAGGCCGTGCAGCAGTTGTCATCCGGGCTTTCTTTTTTGTTCAGGAAGCACGGGATAGAGATCATAACCGGGAAAGCCGAATTTTCCGATGCCGAGACAGTCGTAGTAAAGGACGGGAAGAACGGGGCCGTCGAGATCAAGGCGGATAAGGTCTTGGTGGCTGCCGGGTCCAGTCCTCGTTCATTGCCGGGATTGCCTTTTGACGGTAAATATATTATCAACAGTTCCCACGCGGTGCGTCTCGCTAAATTGCCGCGCAAAATCCTTATTGTCGGCGGCGGTGTCATAGGCATGGAATTCGCTTCGTTCTTTAACCTATTGGGTTCTGAAACGACCATCGTAGAGGCTGAGGGATCTATCCTTCCTAATGAGGATGGCGATGTCGTGAAATATATGGAATCGCTTTTTAGGAAAAAGGGGATCGATATCCATACTTCTTCAAAGGTCAAAGAGGCCGTTGTTGAAAAAGGTGCCGTAAAGGTGGCCCTCGAGAGCGAACGAGGCGCTAAGGAAGAGAGATACGAGCTGGTACTCGTTTCAGCCGGCAGGGTCCCATCCTCTTCGGGTATGGGCCTTGATAAAGCCGGGGTAAAGACTGACGACTGCGGGTTTATTATCGTTAATGGCGCGATGGCCACGAACGTGAAAAGCATATTCGCCGCGGGAGATATTGTAGGTTCTCCCATGGTAGCGCACATCGCCGCCGCAGAGGGAGAGATCGCGGCCGAATCAGCCGCTGGCAAAAAAATCAAACCCATAGATCCCAGATGCGTGCCCAACGCAGTCTATACGGACATAGAGGCTGCCAGCGTGGGGTTTACGGAAGAAGAGGCGAAAAAGAAAGGGATAAACACCGTAACGGCAAAACATTTTTTCAAAGCTAACGGCCGTGCCGTCGCTAATTTCGAGACCGAGGGTTTTATTAAGATAATAGTTAACAAGGATACGCGTAAATTTGAAGGGGTCCATATCGTAGGCGAGGGGGCGTCGGAACTCATCCATGAGTTTGTTGTCGCCAAAAAGAACGGGCTTACCGCGGATGCCATATCAAATTCTATCCACGCGCATCCCACCTTTTCGGAAACCGCGGTCGGGGTGGCGAGAGCGGTATTCGATAGATCCGCGTAGGACAGTTTTATCGTGTTCCATTCTTTATTGGCTTGATAGGAGATGTGCACATATAGTAGGATATAACTAAGATAGGGCGGCACGCGCGGTCTTTAGAGGCTAAATCTTTATGGATGTCATAATACTGATAATACTTATAGTTCTACTAACTCTGGTTTTTATTCTTTTCTTCAAACTTTCGAGGACCGGGGAGGGGAAGGATCGTTTTGAGTTGATGCTTAATGACAAATTCACGAATTTCCACGACGGGGTCAGGGAAACCATGGATAACACACGCAAGGAGGTCGAACGGTCGAAGGATATCCTTTCCGAAAATGCGGTTAAAACCCTCGAACACATAAAGAATATGAGCGATACAATAACTAATCTGGTAAGGCAGCAGGAAAAAGCGCAGGAACTCGGCCGATCCCTGGAGTATCTTTTGCAGACGCCTAAGTTGCGGGGCAATTACGGCGAGGCCATACTTGAGGAGATGTTGGAGAGGATACTCCCCAGAGGGATATGGGAAAAGCAGTATACCATAGAGGGAGGGGAAAAGGTCGATGCCGTAGTGAAGTATAAGAATGTGATTATCCCGATAGATTCGAAGTTCCCCAGAGACGATTATCAGAAATATATCGCCGCGAAAGACCAGTCCGAGAAGAGGACGCATTGGAATAACTATGAAAAGGCGCTCAAGGTCCAGATAAATTCCATGCGTGATAAATATATTAAGCCTGAAAAAGGGACGACGGAATTCGCGGTCCTTTTCATCCCATCGGAATCTATATACTACGAGACGATCGCGGAAAAAAACTATCTTGGCGACCCATGCGAGATACATGAATACGCGACAAGCCATAAGGTCATACCGGTAAGCCCGAATACTTTTTATGCCTTCCTGAACGTCATAATATTGGGCATCCGAAATATCGAGATAGCTAAGGACGCACAAAAACTGCAGGAAGCGCTTTCAAAACTGGACAGGGATTTCATTAATTTTTACCGAAAATATGAGATTATCGGGAAAGCTCTTGAAAAGGCCCTGGAGGCGTATCAGACGGGGGAAGGGCATATAAATAGGTTCAAAAAGGACCTTGAGGTTTCGATTAAACCTGATATGAAACTTCGGCAGGAAACCGCGGGCGGCATCTTGGAGAAAGCGGATTGAACGGGAAAAATCTGTGTCTAGGCGGGCTATCTCGTTCACACGGATAAATGCCTAAAGGATGTTTTGAGGAACTGGCTGGGGGACAGATATTATGCTGCGCAAAAAAGCGTACTTATGGGACGTGGAAAGCGGCGGACGGGTTTTATGCCGGCTGTGTTCTCATAGATGCGGTATCCCAGAAGGGGCTTTCGGCATATGCGGGGTGAGGAAGAACGAAGGCGGAGAACTTTATACTTATGCCTATGGCAAAGTCATAGCCAACCATGTCGACCCGATAGAAAAAAAACCCTTATACCACTTTTTGCCGGGGACGTATTCTTATTCCGTAGCTACGATAGGATGTAATTTCCGCTGTTCTTTTTGTCAGAACTGGTCTATCTCGCAGCTTTCCGCGAGAGAAGGGGACGTTGACGGGTACGAGTTGACGCCGGAAGAAATCGTGAATGAGGCCTTGAGAAACGGGTGCAGGAGCATTTCCTACACTTATACGGAACCGACGATATTTTTTGAATACGCTTATGATACGGCTAAACTTGCCAAAAAAAAAGGTCTATATAATAATTTCGTGACCAAAGGAAAAACGACGGGTGAGGCCATTGATATGATAAGGCCATATCTTGACGCGGCCAACATAGACCTGAAATTTTTCAGGGACGAAACCTACCGCAAAATATGCAAAGCAAAATTACAGCCGGTCCTGGACTCCATAAAAAAGATGAAGGAAGAGGGGATATGGATCGAGGTGACAACTCTGGTTGTCCCGGGCGAGAATGACACGGAGGAAGAACTCGAAGGTATAGCGCGGTTTATAGCGGGAACGGGGAAAGACATCCCATGGCATATAAGCCGTTTTCATCCGGATTATCGGTTTCTTACCGCGGGGCCGACCGAACTATCCGTGATGAGAAAGGCGAGAGATATCGGTAAAAAAGAAGGATTAAAATATGTCTATCTGGGGAATGTCAATGAGGGCGGCGAAACGGTTTGCCATGATTGCGGCGAAATACTTATAAGAAGGATAGGGTTTATGGTGAAGCCTATCGGCAAGTTCGGCCAGGAGGGCGCCTGTCCGCGCTGCGGAAGCCGGATCGAAGGTGTTTGGAAGTGAGTGACGGATAAAATGAAAAAAATAGCATTGGTATTACTTGTTCTTCTGATAGCGGCTGTCTTGGCAGTATATCATTATCGTGATGAGATATTCCGTTTGTCTGCCGATGTCATAATCAGGAAAACCTTGCCCGATTATATTTCGGTTGAGAATGTCGTGTTGGATATGGAACGAAGTACGCTTGAACTTGAAGGGCTGTACATAAAGAATCCCAGGGGATACCGGAATAGGTATTTCGCCGAAATAGCGTCTATAAAATGCGGGTTCCAAAAAAAAGGCGAAACAATACTCGACGGGATCGAAATAACCGGTATACTCTGTGACGGGGTCAGGATAAATATCGAGCGTCTCCGCGACAACCGGCTTAATGTGAACGAGATGGGTGAAGTGATGAAAACGTCCTCTTCAAAGCCCGGCGAGCCGGCGGGGGGAGGACAACGGGAAGACGCTAAATCAAATCCTATAAAGGAAAGGTTCCTGGCCCGGAACAAGATAAAACTGGAAGATTTTATAAAGCTCCCGGAGACGATCAATATAAATAACGGTAAACTACTGTTCTTTGACGAAGCCGTAGGCGCAAAACCGTATTTATTGATTTTTGAAAAGATAGAATCTGAAGTTGGGCTGCAACTGTCGCATGACCTAAAGGACGTACTCAGAGTGTCAAGCCGGGGGAGAGGGATAATCGACGGCTCTGACAGCCAGACGGTGGAATGGGTCGTATCCATCGATCCAAAAGAGAAGGAACTTACTATGTCCAACAGGTATGAAGTTCGCGATGTCGACATAACTCTCTTTGCCCCGTATTATAGCGAATATTCCCCTATAGAAGTAAAAAAGGGGAGATTTTCGGGTTCGATGGTGATTGATTTTGATCATGGGAATATCGGGTCCACGAATAAACTTATACTTAAGGATGTTGAATTCACCGAGAAGAAAGAAGGGATGTCCGGTTTTTGGCAGACGGATATGTTGCCCCAGATCATCGATTACTTGAGATCGTCTTCCGGCGAAATAATTTTCGATTTTAAGATAAAAGGGGAAATGTCGAGGCCGGTCTTTTTCCCGGGGCCGCATGTGAAAAAAGCCATTCAGAACGCCGTGGTAGATAAGATAATGGGAGCTGTCGGGGGAGAGGAACAGGGGGGAACGGACTCGGGTCAAGGAAGCTCGGACGCGGAAAAAGTAATTGATCTCTTGCGGGGGATGATGCAAAAGTAGATAATAAGTGGGATGTATAAAGACATACAAATAGGAGGTGCGCGTATGGTTCTTTTAGTTAAACTTGTAGCTATAGCGATAATCATCTACGGCTGTGTTTTGACATTAAAACCTGTTGTTTTTAAGAGTATCATAAAATATGTTGAGTCTAAAAAATCACGCTATGTAAGTATCGGCATGAAGATATTTTTAGGGCTCGTGTTTCTCGTGGCGGCGTCGGAATGCAGAATAAGCTGGGTGGTAAGATTTTTTGGGGCGGCCGGCGTTTTAGGCGGTGCGGTCGCGCTGCTTTTGAAGGAAAGTGTCGTCGACGACATTATCAAATGGGCGGAAGAAATAAGTGAAAGCCAGATTTTGTTCTTTGGGACAGTAGCCCTTGTCCTCGGTGTTTTGTTGGTTCTTGCCGCTTGAGGGATTTGTCCATTCGGAGACAGGACGAAGGCCATTCTCCTGCGAAATGGGGGTTGTTCTTATGAGAGGAACCATCATGAAAAGGTTTGCGCGGAAAGTAACAGCTATCCTCATCTCCCTTGTCATCTTCTCGCCGCAAGGAGATGCTTTGGTCATAAAAAGTGAAGCTTTTGAAGATGGAGGCGAGGTCCCTGTCAAATATACCGGGTTAGGGGAAGATGTATCTCCTTCTCTTTCTTGGAGCGATCCTCCGGAGAAAGCAAATAGTTTTGTTCTGATAATGGACGACCCGGACGCTCCTATGGGTACGTGGGTGCACTGGGTTTTATATAACATACCGAAAGAGGTAGCTTCTCTCGCGGAGAATGTGCCGAAACTCTCTATCCTGGCTTCTGGAGCGATGCAGGGGATGAATAGTTTCAAGAAGACCGGTTACAACGGACCTTATCCCCCCGCCGGAGCCGCGCATAGGTATTATTTTACGCTATATGCCGTCGATTACGTTCCCAGCATCCCTCCAGGGGCGGGGAAAGATGATATCCTGAACGCGATCAAAGGCCATGTTATCGAAAAAGCCAGCATTATGGGACGTTACGGGAGGGAATAGGGAATTTCCATGAAGCTATTCGGCAAGAAGCCCGTGATCGAAAGGATCAGACAAAATCCTAAGACCATTCTTAAATTATATCTCCAAAAAAAGACAGAATTGTCGGAAGTCGTCCATGCTGTAAAATCCGCCAAACTGGAATTTGACTCTGTTGACGAAGCGTGGATGAAAAGGGAATGCGGCAATGCCCATAGCCAGGGTGTTATGGCCGTAGTTGAAGAATATAAGTATGCCACTCTCGAAAGCGTTATATCGGATTGTTGCGATAACGGGGCTGTCCCGGTATTCCTGGACGGCGTAACCGATCCGCAGAACCTTGGCAGCATAATAAGGAGTCTCGCTTGTCTCGGCGGGTTTTCCATCGTTATTCCCGAACATGGGGCCGTGGCCGTTAATGAAACAGTCTTAAGAGTGGCCTGCGGGGGGGAAAATTATATCAAGATAGCGGTCGTTCCGAACATAGCGACCGCTATCGAAAAAATAAAAAGAAAAGGGATATGGGTATATGGAGCGTCGGCTGAAGGGGATAGTGATATAAAAGAAACTGGGGTTAAGTTTCCCCTGGCTGTAGTTATCGGTTCCGAGGGCAAAGGTATCCGTCCCGGAGTGAAAAAACATATAGACGCCGAATGCCCAATACCTATGGACGGCGCGCCGTTGTCTTATAATGTCGCGGTTGCCGCGGCGCTTTTCTGTTATGAGATAATGCGGAATAGACGCGGGTGAGCGACGGTTTGTTAGTTAACCGGTTCGCCAGTTTAATTGTTAGCGTATAGCGGGTAGCGTATAGATAGTTTCACGGAGTGAGAGTAAGGATTTGCGAAGATTTTGCACTAGAGGACAAGAAAACCACGCTCGATGGCAGGTAACTATCTTGAGAACGAACAAACTTTTAATTTTTGATTTTTAAAACGGTATAACCCAGATGCATCTTCGTTAAGCTATAACTATACGCCAAACGCTATACGCTGGACGCTAAAACACGCGTTGAGCCAGAGATCCAACCAACCTGACGCGATACTAAGGACATGGTGACGAATATGAACGAGAAGAACATACTTGATTTTATAGCTGAAGCGGGGGCATTAAAGCGGCTCAAAAGGAGCGGATGGCCGCTTGTAGGTGTTCCTCTGTCGGAGAGCGTCGCGGATCACAGTTTCAGATGCGCTGTCCTCGGTTACATGCTGGCCAAGATGGAAGGGGCCCAGCCGTACAAAGTTTTGTTCATGACCCTGTTTAACGATGTTCACGAAGCCCGGATAGGCGATCCTCATAAAATTTCACACAGATATATGGATGTCAAGAAGGCCGAATCAAAGGCTTTCAAAGAGCAGATAGAAAAATTACCGGGAGCGATGAAAAATGAAATGAGGGATCTACGCGGTGAATATGAAGCGCAGAAGACCCCGGAAAGCGTCATCGCGAGGGACGCGGATATCCTAGAATGTCTTATTCAGGCGAAAGAATATTTGGACGGCGGATTTACCGGCGTAAAAGGTTTTTTCAGGACCGGGCCTAAACATTTACGCACAAAAAGCGCCAGACAGTTATGGACAAGGCTAAGATCATGGGACGCGAACGGATGGTGGCAAGGTCTTGGCAAGTTCGAAAGGTGAGAGAGTCTCGAGATAAACACTCAGACGCGCACCCGGTTTTTCGCTCGGGGGACCCGGTCGAAATAAAACGTGAGGCAGGGATATGGAAAAAGCGACGAAAAGCCAGCTAAGGATCATACGCGATTTATTGCGCGACAAAAATGTTAGAGACGATTCGGGTCTTTTTGTCGCTGAAGGCAAGAAAATAATTGGGGATATGATAGATAAAGGATGCCTACCTGAGTCCATCGTTGTCTCTTCAGATTTTTTAAGCAGGAAAGCCAATCTGCCGCTTTTGGATAAAATAGACAGGGTTAAGATATCTCTTTATACCGCGCAGACTTCCGATCTCGAGAGGATGTCATCACTCGTGACAAGTCAGGAGATTTTCGCGGTCATAAAAAAGGACAGTCTCGAAAAAGTACGTAAGTCCGCTAAGCCCGGTGACAGGTTTTTTGTCCTTTGTGAGGACATTCAGGACCCGGGTAATCTGGGGACGATAATCCGTACATCCGCGGCGTTTGGGGTGGAGCGGGTACTGCTTTTGGGGGAAAATGCCGATATCTTTAACCCGAAAGTGATAAGAAGTTCCAGCGGGGCGATAACCGACCTACGCGTAGAGGCCTGCGGTTACGAGGATGTGGAAAAATATCGGAGTAAGGGATACCGGCTTTATGTGAGCCAGGTGGAGAGTTCCGCGGGGAAAGACATTAAAAGTTTAGAGGTGCCGAAAGACAAGGTCATTCTAGCCTTTGGTAACGAAGGAAAAGGTATTTCAAAAAGACTTTTAGATATGCGCGACGGATCTTTCTATATCCCGATCCGGAAGGGCGTGGAATCGCTTAATGTGTCAAGCGCGGTAGCGATATCATTGTTTGTTTTCAACGATAGATGATGTGACGGGAAAAATAAGGTTCGTCGTATTTACGGGGCTATCAGATCGGAGAATAAAATGGAAAACGTATGTTTGGTATATGTCACAGCCACGGATGCTAAAGAGGCGGCGCGGATAGGCGATGAAGTCGTGTCATCGGGGTTAGCGGCATGTGTAAATATAATAAGCAAAATTAGTTCCATATATATGTGGGGCGCCAAAAAGCAGAAAGGCGAAGAAGCCGTTATCATCCTTAAAACCAGGGTATCCAGGCTGAAAAAACTCGAAAAAGCGATAAAAAAAATACATAGTTATGAGTGCCCCTGCATAATAGCTTTACCGGCGGTACATGTGAATAAGGACTACGCGGAATGGATAATGTCCGTTGTAAAATAAAGCGCGGCGGGGATCAGGGAGTTGGAGGGATATGTCCGGCGGGAATCGTGAGCTATCGATAGATAAGAACAACAGACTTGTTATAACCGATACCTTTGGGAAAAAATATTATCGGGAGAACCGGACGGGAGAGGTATCGGCTTCTTCTTATGAAGTGGCCGTGACGGAAAAAAGCGGCAAAAAATATCTGAAAAAGATAGTTCTGGACGGCTCATGGGAATTGACAGATAGATATGATCTCGCTTTTAAAGTGTCCGGTTCGGAAAATGATTATACCGGTAAGACCATAGTGTTGTATGGGAGGATCGAGGACCCTAAAGCCTCGAGCCTTATCTTTAGGGTCCATGGTACAAACGCGATTTCGGGCATAAGGTCGAAGGTCGTGGAGCTAAAAGGATACTGGAGGGCGGATGGATATAACATAATATGTTTCAACGTCTCAAAAACCAGCGGGCGGGACGATGCGATAAAATTCCAGGGTTCGTGGGGCATAAACCGTTATAATGAAATAAGTTATACTTACAGCAAGATTTCTCTTAAAACCAAGGAAAAAGAAAATATTGAGTTTCGTTTTAAAGGATATTGGGTCTTTGCCAGGCGGCGAATAACGTATATGGTTGAGGGCTCAACCGGGTCATATTTTTCTTTTTCCGGCATTTTGCAACCTTTCTCGGAGATATCCGCGCCCGGCGCGATAAGATACGAGGTAGGGATCAGGTATGAAGAAAAAAAAGTTTTTAAGCGGAGAGAAAATGTCGTAGCAGTATCCGGTTCCTGGAAATTGAATAAGGATTTCAGCGTTGCCTTCGAGGTAGCTTATTCCGGGATGAGAAAAATGAAATATTTATTTAGAGCGGAAAAATTCTTTAGCAACGGCAAGGATCTCAAGGTCAGCCTCATAGGCGCGGAGGGTGAACCGTTGGGCGTAGAATTAGAATTTAGAAAGGAATTTAATAAAGATTCCGATCTTTTCTTTTCTCTGGGACGTTTTGCCAGAGAAAGCCGGATAATGGGCGGGGTCAGGATACGGTTTTATCGTGGTTTTAGCGAAAGCCTTCGAGCATGTGGCCTCGGCCGCTTCCCCATGTCTTTTTTTATCAATGGATTGCGGCACAAGGAGTTTTTAGTATGAAGTCTTACAGGGAAGAACTTTCTTTTTGCACGAAAGCTAGGCGCGAATATGTGAATATAACTTCTTTAGTGGCTGAGGCCGTACGCAAAAGCGGGGTCAAGGAAGGCCTCTGTCTTGTGAACGCGATGCATATAACAGCGAGTGTTTATGTAAATGATGACGAGACGGGGCTTTTACAAGACTTTGACGACTGGCTGGAAAAGATAGCTCCTCATGAACCAGTGAGCCGTTACAGGCATAATACCGGCGAGGATAACGGCGACGCGCATCTAAAACGCCAGATAATGGGAAGGGAAGCTGTTATCGCAATAACCGGCGGGAAATTGGATTTTGGTCCGTGGGAGCAGGTCTTTTACGGAGAATTCGATGGTAGACGGAAAAAAAGAGTTTTAATTAAAATTATCGGGGAGTAGAAAAATGGGGGATATTGATAAACGCAACGCAACAAAAGGAAATCTGGCGTGGTACTTCAAGCCATCCACAATAATTTTCGCGATCTTGTTTTTTGGGCCGCTCGGCTTATTCTTGTTGTGGTTCAGGCCAAAAACCAGTCTGTCAGTTAAGATCACTGTGTCTTTAGTGGTTATCGCGCTGACCGTTCTTATGACCATACAGGCTGTTAAGACCTATCAGCAACTTCTAAAATATCTGCACGAGTTAGATCGGGTTATGCACGGTTAAAATCATTGTAACAGTTCAGTTATCCGCGGGAAGGATGCTTTTTGCGCTTCTGGCGGTCTATTTGTTATTTTTGTTCT
>CAZOMD010000030.1:0-1484 GCA_964580895.1 uncultured Planctomycetia bacterium
TTAAAGAAGTTGGCCACTCCCGGTGTGGGCAAATGGTAAAAAAAACCGTCCCGCCTGCATTAAACAGACGGAACGGTTTTATAATAAGTATAAGGATAGTTATTCCAGTTCAGATCCCGGTTGGGTTAACGTGCCCGCACCGACACCGGTAAAAGTTCCGTCATCGGTATATGTCCCTCCGGCTTGGCCCGTAAACGTCATCCCGTCCGGCCCTCGGCCGTCTACACCTGCCAGCCACTGGTTGTCCTCCCAAGATTCGCCGGTAAGCGTGGCGGAGATATCGCCGTTCGTGAGATCTATAGTGAAATCATCGCCCGTAGGATCTGAATAATTGCCCGTAAAATATGCCGCCCAAAGATCGGCAAACTCATTCGAATAGAAGCTTACATCCATTACCGCGCCAGTTATAGCACCCCCCGCCGTGAAGTTCCCTGCGCCGGTCAATATCCCGGAATTGATCTCAGTTATGGGTATGGATACAAAATCATTAAGCGTTTCCATGTCAAAACCAAGCACATCCATCTCCAGTTCCGCCAGTTCCACCCATTCACCCGCGGCAATCCCTTCAAAAACCGTAGGTTCACCTTCGATACCGTAACTCCCGGTAACCTTGCCCGAAAAAGTCCCCATGGTCAGCATATCTTCATCGTCGTCAGACGTATGGAACAGATATCCTCTCGCGTTCCCGGATAGTTCGCCATCCTCCGTCCATAACGTGCCATCAATTGTCCCCATCCAAAATTCCTCTTCATACAACCCTGTCCATTCATTCCCGGCGAACGAAAGATACCAGTTATCCGATGTCTCTCCATCAAAATACCCGCCAAGCTCCGTGTTGAATATGCCCCATCCCTCCGGCATATCGTCCTGGTCTATTAACCATGCGGTATAACTGGCGCACGATCCATTCGATATGTCACGTATCTCATCTTTGCCTTCGGCGTAAAAAATATTCCCGCCGGCGTCAAATCCACCCTGGGACAACAACCCATCATAATAATTGTAGTCATAGTCGTAATCCTCCGAAGTGTACCCCGAAGCCATCTGTGTGGCCGTTATCGCGCCCTCGGCTATCCATTGGTTAATCGAATCATAATATTCTCCTGAAAAATCACCATTTAAAATGCCGGCATTTCCATCTGTATCGATATATAGCGCCGTCAGGAAACCCGTTATCGAATTCGTCCTGCCGGCGATAATGCCAACAGGAATACTGCTGCCGTCCCCGGCCTCACTGCCATATAAAGAACCCCACCACGACATAAGTCTGTCGGGATGCGATTCCCCTAAAAGTGTTATATTTACCGGTGTTCCAGGCGAATCGAAGGGAGACTCTATCGCGCCTATAATACCCATATGCGCGTTCTCTTCTCCCGATATGACAGAATCGTACTCGATATCATAAAAATTATAGTAGGATTCCACTGAACCGCTCCAGGCTAACTGGTTCAGCGTCCAGATACCTGTGCCTATACCCTCGTAAT
>CAZOMD010000030.1:1494-22137 GCA_964580895.1 uncultured Planctomycetia bacterium
CTACTAGCGTGCCAAGATGCGTCCATATCTCCTGATAACTGAGGTGCGTGTGAACTATATCCAGACGCAAAAAACCGCTCATGTCGTCGATCCCTTCGACAACTCCAAGCTCGTAGTACGTTTCTCCGGAATTCCCGAAAACCCCCGTCCATTCGCTCCCGACTTCGGAAGCGTCATAAACCCCGCCGGACACTACTTCGAAGATACCCCATGTGGCATCAGTCCCCACACTTTGATATGTCGTAAAAGGATCAAATTCAAGTGTTCCTGCTTTGTTCTCGATAACGATATCGTTCGAATTATTCTCGTCTTCTCCATTATCCGAAAAAAGATCGGATGATCCATCGTCTGTCCTGTCAACAATAGCCTCTGACAGGTCTTCCGGAAGGAACTCAGTATTCTCAAAAGGGATATAGTAGACATCCCCGCTTCCCGTAAAACTCCCGCTCTCCCCCTGATCACTTGTACCCGCGATATTAGAAAAAACCACGCCGGCCACCCCTGAAGGATCTACATATAAAGCCGAGATAACGCCTTCCCAATCCGGACCGTATTCACTGCCCGCACCCCCAAAATATCCCCACACATTACCGCCATCGTCACCTGTCCCTGTGATCTCCCCGCCTAACAGGTTGCCTGAATCCAGGTTATAATATGTCCCGGATACTTGTCCCGGATATTCGCCGTTCCATGGCGACGGTCCTCTTAATGCCGCGAAACTCCCATTTGCGTAACTATCGTTTTCGGGATCGTCTGTGTCCCCGCTAAAAGAATCATACTGCCCGAACTTACCGGTAAAACTCCCCTGCACATTATCGGCAGTAGTGGTAGTGGTAGACGTATCACCACCCTGCCCGGGATTATCATTTATCAGGTTTTCCACGAGCGTAACAGGCGTACTATACGAGTTGGGTTCTGTCGCCCCCCCGGGTGTTGTTCCGCCGATCTCGGTAGACATACCACCCGCGCCTAATGCTCCGCCCGGCGCGTCATCATCTCCGCCGGAATAACCATACTCGCCCCCTTCATCGCCGAAACCACTGTTGAACCCGGACCTGTCGCCGTCTGTAGTCGGCGCGGGGTCAGAGGTGTTCCCGTTCCCGTCCACCGTAGAGGATGTACCTTCCGGAACGACGGTCATCATCCCATTCACCAGATCCTTTACATATCCATCCCCGCCTTCGAAGAAACTCTGCGTCAGGTTGGGAAGGATCTCGAGGTACATTATCGTTCCGCGCACACCGCAAACCGCGTGCGGGGTCTTTATCGCGAATGACGAGCCCTTCGGCACTTTCTGAAGTTTTGATATTATTTTGCCGTACCCCGACTCGAATTCGTTATCGTAAGACCCGCTATCCGGATCGTTTTTTAACCTGGTTACCACAAGCTGCGTGTTGGCCTTGAGCTCTATTACAAGACCGTTATCAAAATTTATCTGTATACCGCCGTTATCTCCAGTCTCTACCTTATCACCTTCGCTCAGGCTTTCGTTACTTGCCGGGGCGTGCGCGGCCTTAGCGCCTTTGGGTTGTATCTTCACGGGGCCAATGACTTTCGTCACATAGGCTTTCGTAAAATCGTAGCCTACATCACCACTGTTTTTTATTATCGGACCGGTTATATTCTCAAGTTTATTCAATTCGCTCGGGATAAAACTTCGCGGTTCTTTGGGAGGCGCGTTGTAAGGCACGTTAACTGTCATGCCCTTTTTCACATCCGCCGTCACATCCGGAAAATCCGGGTTGGACATCTTGAAAACACCCTCAGCCACGAACACATTGGTCATCGACTGTTGGTACGAGACGAATACGTCCGACCCCTTGACCGTCCCCGACGTATTGGGCGTGATTATATCAAAAGACGCTTTATCGGGTGTTTTAGCAACTATCGCGCGGATTATACCGCGATCAAGACCTATCGAGCTATTTACCCTGTAACCCTTATCGTTCACGAGGTATTCGTTTATACCCACATGGGAGCTATCGCCAAGGTTGACGACCGAACCGTCCGCGAATGTTATGCTCGCCTTGGAATAGGTCTTTGTTCTTACCTTATCCCCGATCGTGATCTTTTCGCCTGCCACAAGCGGCAGATATGAACTCCCGCCTTCGATTAAATGGTCGACCCTCCCTTCGACATAGGTCACCGTGCCCACTTCTTCAGCGAACGCGAGCGCCGCCGGGACCATCGACACGGCAAACGCCAAAAACAGCGAAAAATACGTCTTTTTCATAACGGATACCTCCAAAGTATCGTTCTTTTAAAAACTGAACTGAGCGCCGGCACTCGCGATATGCCGGTCGTATTCATATATACCGATGTTAGACTGTTGTTTTACAAAAGTGTACCCCACCTGAAGTTCGAGGTTTTTCACTATCTCATAAGAAAAAAGCGCGCCCGCCGTATAGGTCTGGTCATTGCGTTCCTTGCCGAAAACGGTGTGCGTATTCTCAAAATCCTGCAGGAAAAATTCCCCGCTGACGCTTAGCTTGAATTTATCCCAGAACGGGTAGAGTATGGTCGCGCCAGCTTTCGTCCCCCAGTATTCCCAGTTAACCCCTTCGGGCCAGTCTTTATTAATATTGCACCTCAGGTTGACGAACCCGCCGGACTTGGAAAAGAACCAAAACCATCCGGCCGTACCGGTAAGTTCATTTCCGGACCTGTCCTCATCAGACGAAGATTGCGGCCTGAGATAATCGTCATAATTATATATGGCGCCCAACTGCATCATCTGCGAGTTGCCTATGGAAATATTGTTGATATTTCCGGCGCTAACGCTGGAAAGATAATTTTTTTCATCGACCATCGTATGGCTGTAATTCACCGGAAACGTCACCATCATCTTGTCGAAAGATACGTTCCCCTGCGCGGATAGGCTGTTCCCCAGGATATCATACGCGCCGAAATCGTTCTGTTTGGAGATATGGAACCCATAGGCCGTCTTTAAGCTAAGACGGTTATCATCAGTCCTCACCGTATAATCGGCCCTTATATCGCCAACCTCGCGGGTGTCCGACTGCTCGGTAACATCGCTTATGAGCGATGCTTCGGTAGGTTTAAGAATAACATTTGAATCGTATTCCCACGCCGTCCTTGCCAAAAAATGGAAAGGTTTATCGCGTTCAAGCCTTCTTTCAAGAGCGTTTATGTATTGATTGGCATAGCCGGCAATATCGGAATAAGGATCGATCGCCAGCACATCTCGGAAAACACTTTGCGCGTCCTTAAACCGGTCCATCTTCATGTAGCACACGCCAATCTGGTAATCCGACGACTGCGCAAGCCGGTCGTCCAGTTCCTTGGCTTCCTTGAAAGCTGTTATCGAAGAATCATATTCACCGCTCTTCTGCAAAGTAAGCCCTTTGAGAAATTTCGCCTGCGCGGGACGGATACCTTCCTCTTCGGCGACAGCGATCCATTTTTTAGCTTCATCTGTTTTATCCAAACGATAAAGAAGATCTATAAGTTCGATAAGAGCCCCTTTTATTCTGGGTGTAAGCCCCAATGATTCGATAAGATACTGTTCGGCCTCAATATAGCTCTCCATCCGTTTAAGAGTGAGCCCAGTGTAATACGCCGCGAGTGAAGATGTTTTGTCCTTTTCGAACGATTCTTTGAATATCGCGAGAGCCTCGTCATACCGTTCCTGACGAAAATGGTATATCCCTTTTTTCATAGCTTCGTCATTGACTACCTCTTCCTCCGAAAAAACCGATACTGAAAAAGAAAAAACCAAGCAACCGAAAAGAACAACCTGAGAGAATATTGTGGCAATCTGTTTGCGGAACATCATTTCTCCTATTCGTTTATCTGATGGGGTTTTACGCAAAATATCATATAATTATACAATAGATGAACGAATTTAAGAACCGTTTTTTCGAGATCAAATTCTGTCTTAGTAAAGCCTACTTACTTTTGTATATTTTACTACTTCCCGCCTTTTTGTCAAGGAAAATAACGTCTGCATCTGTTCTCTGGTTCGTTAATTCTTATGGTCCAACAAACGAAAAATAAACCAACTAACCAGCGGAACCCACAAACTAGTCAACCGCGACCGGATAACTGGTTAAACACATCCCATCTCATTCGGAACTTCCCGCTTCTAACTCTCAACCCTGTCTAATGCCGGGTATTGCTCCCGGCAATACCCGGCATTACCAATAGCGTTAGATTTAAAAAAGCTATATTTCAAACTATTGACTACTCTCCCTGAAAGTAGGACAATACTAACGTTGATCAGCAATTATTGCACCCGACCAAGTAAGATAATGATTGGGAAAAAACAATTTTTACGAAGAGATAACATCCGCTTTTGTTGATAGTTCGCGTGTAATACATATTTCCCGGTGAAGAAAATCAGGATGGTAAAATGTCACTGCGACGGTTTGTTATAGTTTTACTTACGCTCTGCTTTTTTGCTTTTAGCGCGCCTATATCCTCGGCATCGGATCCTGACGGGCCCTATATCGGCACCGATGTACTGACACCTCAAACCGTATTCTACTTGGACGCGGAAACTCCATTAACGTGGACATATTTCCTTAAAGAGAATATTGTAGATCCGTACAATGACCCGTGCAACCTGCAGGTGGCGTGGACCTGGATCTTTGAGGATCCCGTGAACGGCGACGAGTATCATGGTTACGGACCGGTCTTATACCGATATTTCAACAGTTATGGCAGTTCTCTCGATCCGTTCGTGGTCACTCATACCCCGCCTGACTGGGGAACGATAAAAGCCGCAGGAACATGGAATGTCGAAACGGAATGGAAACTCAGTTATCCCGGCAATAACACCTGGGTGAGCGGCACAAACCAGTTCACGGTCGCTGTGACACCGGAACCTTCTAGCTCGGCTCTCTTTATCGCGGGTGCGATAATTATGTTTTTCACAAAAAGAAAAAAACTTAGACGATCCTAACCGGTCTTAAACCATTCCCACGTCTTCGTCAATCCTTCTTTCAATCCAACCTTGGGTGTCCAGTTAAGTATTCTTTTTGCCTTGGTGTAGTCCAGAACGCTTCTTATTTGCTCGCCCGGTTTTGCCGGGCCGTGTTTTTCTTTGATCCGGGCTCCCGTAATCTCTTTAAGGCCTTCAAAAAGCTGATTGACCGAGGTTTCGATACCCGTACCTATATTAAAAGCTCCGCTAGCGTTGCTTTTGATCGCCGCGATATTCGCTTCGATCACATCTCCAACATACACATAATCCCGTTTATTCTCGCCGTCACCGTTGATAGTCGGCTGTTCGCCCTTGATCATTTTTTGCGTGAAGATAGCAACTACCCCTGCTTCACCGTAGGGGTCCTGCCGGGGACCATATACATTGGCGTAGCGTAATACCACATATTCCAGTCCGAAGACCTCTTTAAAATAATGAAGATAATGTTCCCCCGTCAGCTTGGTTATCCCGTAGGGGCTTATCGGCCTCGCGGGGTGTTCTTCCGTAGCGGGAAAAACTTCTTGTTCCCCGTAGATCGCGCCGCCCGAGGAAATGTAAACGACCTTCTTCACTTTATAATTGACCGAGCTCTGAAAAACGTTTATTGTGCCTAAAACGTTCGCCTGCGCGTCGAATATGGGGTCGGAGACCGACTTTCGGACGTCTATCTGCGCGGCGTGATGGCTGACATAATCGGGTTTTTCTTTTTTAAATACATCTTCAAGCTCTGGGCTTTGGATATCCAATTTATAAAACCGCGCTTTAGGGTTTATGTTCTCCACTTTGCCCGTAGAAAGATTATCGACTACGGCTATGTCGTACCCCTCGGCAATAAGGCGGTCCACCAGGTTCGAGCCGATAAACCCCGCCCCGCCGGTCACTAGTACCCTGTTATTGTTTTTATTCATGGTCATTCTTCCTTTTCTTTGGATTCCCCGACTTCGTCCCTCATTCCACGACAGGGTGCGCGTCTCTACTTCTTGTCTCTTTTTTCTTGCTTCTCTCTCCCAGCTCCTAACTCTGAATCTTTGACTCTTATGTCCAGCCGGCTAACGGGCTAACTGGTTAACCAACCCAAACCACTCCACCGTCCGCTGAATCCCCTCTTCAAGCCCGATCTTCGGTTCCCATGAAAGTACGCGTCGCGCTTCGGAAATGTCGGCCCAGGTAGCCTTCATATCGCTTTTATTGAACGGCAGGTATTTTATCTTTGCTTTTCTTCCAAGGTTTTTCTCGACAAGTTTGATCATGTCTTTAAGCCTATGCGGATCATTTCCGCCGAGGTTTATGACCCTGAAACCTGTTTTCTTTAAGGCTTTTATCGTACCGTTAGCTATATCGTCGACATATGTAAAATCCCTACTCTGGCTTCCGTCGCCAAAGACCTCGATAGCTTCTCCCTTGCTGATCTTATCTATGAATATGAAGGCACTCATATCCGGACGGCCGGCTGGGCCGTAAACTGTAAAATACCGCAAGATAGTCGCGTCTATTCCGTATAAATAATGATATGTGTAGCACATCGCTTCCGCGGCCTTTTTACTCGCCGCGTACGGCGATATCGGTTCGTTGACCGGTAAAGTTTCTTTGAACGGCATCTTCTGCCCGGCATATAAAGATGATGTTGAAGCAAGTACAAATTTTTTTATGTTATGCTTGCGGCACATCTCTAATAGATTTAAAGTCCCCATGGCGTTGGTTGACATGTAAACGAACGGGTTTTCCATGCTATAACGCACGCCGGCCCTGGCCGCCAGGTTGATAACAGCGGAAAAATCATTATAATCAAATATCTTTTCCAAAGAGCGGATACTTTCGATATCAAGTTTGTGGAACTTGAAATTATCATATTTTGTAAGATTGCTTAGACGATATTTCTTTAAGCTTACATCATAATAATCGTTGAGGTTGTCGACACCAACAACTTTATGCCCTTTTTCAAGAAGAAGTTCGGCAGTTTTAGCGCCTATGAATCCCGCGGCGCCGGTCAGTAGTATTTTACTTTTTTCTTTGCTCATAGTAATTTTTCCCTTATTTAGAGATCGGTTTTCGCGGCTATAGGCATGCGTCTGCCTATTCCAAAGGCTTTAGTCGTGACTTTAAGACCGGGGGGAGACTGTTTGCGTTTGTATTCGCTTCTATTTATCGCGGTTATGACCCATTTAACAGTTTCTGGAATAAACCCCTTGGATACAAGTTCACTTTCAGAATACCCTTCTTCCAAATAATAATACAATATCTCGTCAAGGATATCGTAGGGTGGAAGCGTATCCTGATCTTTTTGGTTGGGCTTAAGTTCGGCGGTCGGGATACGGGTTATGATCTCTCTAGGTATTTTTTCAGAAGCCTTGTTTATGTATTCAGCCAGTTTATACACCATTATTTTAGGGACATCCGAGATAACGGCAAGCCCTCCCGCCATATCTCCGTAAAGCGTGCAGTAACCGACCGCTATTTCGCTTTTATTCCCTGTCGTAAGGAGCAAATAACCGAATTCATTCGAGAACGCCATGAGAACATTGCCTCTTATCCTCGCCTGTATGTTTTGAAGAGCGATGCCCACCTCTCCATCTTCTTTAACCGCGAATTCCTGACCAAGGGTCCTTAAATATGAATCATAGATATCCGATATTGGGATCTCCTTATATGTTATACCAAGATTCTCGGCAAGTTTTTTGGAATATGCCGCGCTTTCACCCGAGGAATAAATAGAAGACATCGAAAGCCCCAGCACATTCCCGGGACCGACCGCCTCGGATGCTATAGCGCAGGTCACCGCGGAATCTATCCCTCCGGAAAGTCCGACCACGGCTTTTTCAAAACCGCTTTTACGCATATAGTCGCGGACCCCGAGGATAAGCGCGTCAAAAACGGATGACGTGACTTCCTGTGGGGTATAGATCCTATCTCCCCACTCGGCTTTGGTATCGACGATCTCCACTTTTTCCTTGAATGCTTCAAAAACACGCGCGGGAACGCCACTTTTGTCCACTAAAAGACTGCGGCCATCAAATATAAGTTCGTCGTTGGCCCCAATCTGGTTCACGAAAAGAAATGGTATTTCGTATTTTTTCACATGGGACTGGATAAGACGGTATCTTATCTCTTCTTTGCCGGCATAAAAAGGCGACGCGGAGATGTTGATAAAAATAGTAGCTCCTTCCTCCGCGAGCTTTCTGATGGGATCGACGTTATATTGTCTCCCGCTCCGTAGAGTAGGTTCGTTCCACATATCCTCACATACCGTGATCCCGAGCCGCTCTTTTTTGAAATCGACCACACCCGCGCCGGGCGACGGATCAAAGTATCTCACTTCGTCGAAGACGTCGTACGAAGGAAGCAGCGACTTATGGACCATACCTTTTTTTTCGCCGCAAAACGCGAGAAGCGCCGTATTGTGCAGTCCTTTTCCGCCTTTCACCCTTGAGACCGTGGGCGTCCCCACAAGTATCCCGGTATTCCTGTGTTCCTTAGAAAGCTGGACTATCTTTTCGATATACGCTTCGAGTTTACTGATGAAGTCTTTTCTGTGCAAAAGGTCTTTGGGCGGATATCCCGCAAGATATAGTTCCGGGAAAACCACAAGGTCAGCCTTATCGCTGTATTCCGAAACGATATCGGCAAGCCTTTTATAGTTCCCTTCGATGTCCCCGACGGTCGGATTTAACTGCGCGACTACTATTTTCATGGTTCCCCTTTCATCGCCTATTCCTGCGACGAAGTTCCTTCGAAGCTTCAGCGAAGAAGAAAGCCCTACCATCGTCTACGTGTGGAGGGCGAAACAGAATGGCGCGCCCGGCAGGACTCGAACCTGCAACCTACTGGTTCGAAGCCAGTTGCTCTATCCATTGAGCTACGGGCGCACATACTTGCCATCTCTTACGTTCTTGAGAAAATCTTTACCTATACCTGATTTGAAATATTTTTCTCTATTCCTCGCTTCTCTTCGTGTCCCCAACCCCTCAAAATATAGCACTTTCCAAGGCTTATAATGCTTTATAGTCTTTGTTCTCCCCGAATTATGATCCCTTACTCTTACATCTAAATCCTGAGTTTGGCCAACATATATTCGTTTGTGTTTTAAAGAAACTAATGCGTATACGTAATACATATTTCGAAGCCAGTTGCTCCCTGCCTGCCGGCAGGCAGGTATCCATTGAGCTACGGGCGCTTCTTATCATCTAATTTCTAATCTCGAATTTCTTCTTCGTAAAAGCCCCTTATCCCTCTCCAAATTATCCTGTTTTGCTTCGCTCGGACTAACTATAACACATCGCACATTGAACGGGCAAGATGAAACGTTACGAACGGGGATGGCCGATTGGCATGAGATACAATGGACTTTCCCCTTCCCTCGTCCCGATCACCCCGGAAACGTCATTGTCCACAAAACCAGCCATCATGACCGTCCCGAGCCCCAGGCTTTGCGCCTGTAAATGAACGTTCTGCCCCATGTGCCCTGTATCCATCGGCACAAATAGCGAAGCCCCTCGGTCTCCGTATCTATCGGCAACTTTGGCCCCAAACGCGGTAACGACTATAGTTGCCGGAGCGTCCTGGACCATGCTTTGCCCGTAAGCCGCTTTGGCGAGCGCCGCTCGGATATCGCCTTTTTTAAGGAGTTCCAAGGAATGCTTCCTCCAATCATATCTGTATATTCCGGGATCCAACTTCTCAACTTTCCCTGCTACAAGATATATTTCCTGCGGATAGATCGCCCCTGCCGAAGGATACGCCCGCGTCGGACCGGTTACGCCGTCAACCGTAACTCCGCCCGCGGCCCACAGCACTTGTGATATCTCTAACGGAGTAAGTGCCTCGTCAGAAAAATCTCTTACGGACCTTCTTTTGTATATGGCCTCTTCGACCGAAACCTCACTCTTATATGAAGGTTCCAGGAGAGAAACTATAGCGCCAACCTCGGCGCCCCACGCTACCTCCATCACACATCCGGATAAAACCACGACCGATAATAATATTTTCAGTTTCATATCCCCCCCGTGGTTCTCTATCAGTTTAAAAGTTAAGATTGTTGAAAAAGTGTTTTTTTGATATTAGGCGGGTGGCGCGAGTGTGTCCGAGCACCGCACAAGCTGAATGCTTTTGAAAAGGGCATTCGGCGCGGAGGCGCACAGGACATCGAGCGACAGGACCCGCCTATCTCTTTAACCTTCTTACTGCCTTAATCCCCGGACCACGTCCTACGCCCCAGCGAAACACTTTTCCAAACCTCTTCCGGTTCCATGCAAAGATATATCCAAGAGAAACTGTTGAATTTCCTTATCCATTCTATCATCTTATTATACATCCTGACCCTTATTTCTTGCGGATATCTCATTTTGCCGTCAAAACCCTCAAAAAATTCACCGCCGTAAAAGATCCTGTTATCGCTGAACCTTTGTTCGGCTATCTGTTTAAGAGCCGGCGCATGTCTTAAAGTCCCAAGGCTTATCCAAACCGTCTTTTTGTTTATATCCGAAGATCCGAACAGCTCTTCGACTATCCCGCGATAATCATCTTCCCAATTGTCATAGTACACTATCGGATCGAAATGAAAACCTACGCTATACCCTTTCTCCACCGCCTGACGCGCGGCCCCTATCCTGCCGGATATATCCGAACCACCGTTCTCATATCTTTCAGCGATAAAGCGCGTGTTCGTGGACCATGATATCACGACGTTATCATGCGGCTTTTCTTTCAGGATACCTTCTATATCGCCCATCTTTGTTTTTAGTTCAAGTACCAAATTTCGTTTATTTTTGAAATATCCTATGAGGTCCCCGGAATATCCGGTGTATTTGTCAAAGGCAAGCGAATCGGTAAATTCACCCGTACCTATGCGGAGTTTTTTGCGGGTTTTTCTGTCGAGCTCGGCAATATGCCTTTCATAATCCGTGATATTCGCCGGAAGGATTATTCCGGGGATATTACTGTACCCTTGCAGATAACAATACGCGCAATCCATCGGGCAACCGAAACCCAGATTGAGTATCCAGTACCCACACCTCAGGCAGGCCTTGGTACATGGGCATATCTTTATAAAAGAGGTTTTACTTTTTACGATGAATATATTTTCAAGCCTGGAATTATAAACCCGCACGCGGTCTTTTTTTAAAAACTGTTCCGTTACACACGTGTCCAGTTTTTCGATGATCTTAATTTCAGCGTCGGGGAACTGCGCGATAAACTTCTTTGTCCATTCGGTTCTCTCGACCTCCTTTTCGATGAATATAGACCTTGGGGCCAAATTAAAATCCCAGTTCTTACATTCCTCAATATCGGGTTTTATCTTAACCGGCACTAACCGTAATTCCCTGCCCGTTCTTAAAGACGGATACCTGGCCGCGACAAGAGACCCCTTAAGCCTGGCGAAAAATCCGCCTTTCTCACCTTCGGCTATCTTCTCTATCCCGGCTTCAGCCAGAACATCTTCGGGAGACACGTTCCTCTGCCTGGAGATCTCATATACGAGCCGTATTATCTCGTTGGACTTATTAACGCCTAAAGATACTGGCGTTTTTTTGTCCAAAACGGCCTTTATTTGCTCAATAATTCCGTAATTCCTGGAAATAGTCATAGGGTTATTATATCCGAACCATAACTGGCTGTGAAGTTCCAAAACCTCGCAGCCCTGCCACATCTTGATCTAATTTCAAATTTCTAATTTCAATTGCTCTAAAAAAAAGACAGTTCCTAACGGAACTGTCTTGATAGGCTGTTGGCTGTATAATTGAATAAAAAAGTGGGGTTCAAAATTTTGAACCCCTACTTCGGATGCCGGCGAGCAAGAATTATCGATTTTTGATTCTTGATTGCTCTGTTTTTTTCGCCAAAGGCGAAAAAACTGGCGTGCCCGGCAGGATTCGAACCTGCTACCCTCTGCTTAGAAGGCAGATGCTCTATCCAAGTGAGCTACGGGCACGCGTCTTAAGATCTCTCGCTTCGCTCGAGATAAATTCGACCTTATGATTTACTCTCCCTCCGGTCGCGTAAATCATGGTCTCATTTAGCTACGGGCACACGTTTTTTAGTTACCCGGTTGCCTGTTGGCCAGTTCGCCGGTTATTTACATAAGCTTACTTGCTCAACTGGTCAACCGAAACTGGTGCGGATGAAGGGTCTTCTTCGCCATTCAACCGCTAACATCTGGTATGACTTCGAAGGACCTTTTCACCTTACACCTATTCCTGCGAAGCTCATGAACGAAAGTATCATGAGCGAAGCAGAATGGTGCGGATGAAGGGATTCGAACCCCCATGGTATAAACCACTGGCTCCTAAGACCAGCGCGTCTGCCAGTTCCGCCACATCCGCACTATATTTTCGCTAAAACTCTGAAAATCGACAATCCCTGCCTACCGGCAGGTAGGAAAAATTGACCGCAATCGAGTCCATTTTCATTTATTCTCGATTGCTCTAACAATTTGCCTTCGGCAAATTGTTTGGTCGGGGAGGTGGGATTCGAACCCACGGCCCCCTGCTCCCAAAGCAGGTGCGCTAGCCAGACTGCGCTACTCCCCGGTCCATAAAATACAGATTTACGGCCATTGGATGCCCGGCTATATTTTTAGCCGGCCTAGATGCTTATCATCCTCTATGCGCGTTTTATCTTAACAGTTCTGCTTTGCGCGGGATATATAAAAATGGGGTGAGCGATGGGGTTTGAACCCACGGCCACCTGAGCCACAGTCAGGCGCTCTACCAGCTGAGCTACGCTCACCACCGTAATAGCCGAGCTCTTATTCTATAAACTATCGGTATATACGTCAATATAAAAACCCATTACCAACACCGGGTGTTGGTAATGGGTTAACCGGGTCCCGATCAAAGAAATTTCGATATCGCTTCTTTGAGTTTTTGAAGAGCCTGTGCCCTATGACTAATGCGGTTTTTTTGGGAAGAGCCCATTTCCGCGAATGTCTTGCCGTACCCCAGAGGAACAAAAAGCGGATCATATCCAAAGCCGTTATTCCCTCTCGCTTCGGACAATAACCTGCCCTTTACCGACCCGGTATAATTCCCGAGCAATCGGCCGTTATAAGCAAGCGCGATATCGCATACGAATCTCGCCGACCGCTTTTTGCCGCTGACCTTTTGGAGAAGTTTTAAAAGTTTCGTGTTGTTTTCCTTGTCAGTCGCTTTTTCCCCGGCGAACCGGGCAGACCTTACTCCGGGCCTCGAGCCAAGCGCGTCAACTTCAAGACCCGAGTCGTCGGCAAGCACGAGACCCTCGAAGAACTTAGAAGTCACCACGGCCTTCTTGACGGCGTTCTGCCGGAACGTTTTCCCATTTTCGATTATTGCCGGCGGGGCTGTGGAAAGATCGTCCAGGCGCAGTACCCTTATGCCCTTGAAAGGCTTTAAAAGCTTTTTTATCTCTTCAAGCTTCTTCGCGTTATGCGTCGCGATAAGCACGTCTTTCATTCCATTATGTCCTTCAGGACGGCTTTTTGCTCAAGGACCAGTTTTTTTATGCCCTTCTCGGCCAGTTCCAGCATCTTATCCAGCTCGTCCCGCTCGAAAGGGACCTCCTCGGCAGTCCCCTGTATCTCGATAAATCTGCCGGAACCTGTCATCACGATGTTTGAGTCCACTTCCGCTTTGGAATCTTCCTCATAATCAAGATCCAAATATATCTTCCCGCCAACTATACCGACACTTATCGCCGCCACATAATCTTTTACGGGTATTTTATTTATGACCATCTGTTTCTTCATGTTGTTAAGCGCGAGACAGAGCGCCATGAAACTTCCCGTTATCGAAGCGCATCTCGTGCCTCCGTCCGCCTGGATCACGTCACAATCTATCCAGATGGTCCTCTCACCCAGGACCGCCAGATCTACGACGCTCCGCATGGCTCTACCGACAAGCCGCTGTATTTCGTGGGTCCTGCCGCTGGTCTTTCCCTTACTTGATTCCCGCGGCACTCTTTTCTGGCAGGAGCGCGGGAGCATGGCGTACTCTGAAGTTATCCATCCTTCCCCGCGGCCTCTAAGAAAAGGAGGCACACCGTCTTCGACACTGGCGGTACAAATGACCTTGGTATTGCCTATTTCGATAAGACATGATCCTTCGGCATACTTGATATAGTTGGGAGTTATCTTTACTCTCCTCATACCGCTCGCTGAACGCCCGTCTTCTCTCACTTTTCCCCCTTTTCAATAAGCCGGGCATATATATCTCTCCCGGTGTGATCGATACCGACTATGAGGGGAAAATCGTGGACCACAAGCTCATATACCGCCTCCGGGCCAAGATCTTCAAAAGCCGCTACTCTCGAGCTGCTTACCCTTTCGCTCAGATACGCTCCCGCTCCGCCGGGAGTTAAAAAATAAACCGCGCCGCGCTTTTTTATGCTATCGGCGACATCGCGAGACCTCCTGCCTTTCCCTATCATACCTTTTAATCCCGCTTTCAGTAGCAGCGGAGTGAACTTGTCCATCCGGCCCGCTGTAGTGGGCCCACAGGACCCTATGATCCTTGTACCCGGAGGGGTCGGACCGCAATAATAGATCACCTGCCCTTTAATATCAATGGGAAGTTTATTTTTTCGGCTGATAATTTCAACAAGTCGTTTATGCGCCTGGTCCCGCGCCGTGTATATAACACCGAAAAGCAGAACCTCTTCCCCGGCCTTTAACGACTTGATCGTTTTTTCGTCCAATGGAGCCTTAATTTTCTTCATATTGCTTCTCCAGTCTTACATCCTGCGCCCCACAAAGAGATATAGAATCAAAGGTTCTCCAAGCTTAAACCAAAACTATGACTCTCCTCAACTAAACTGGCCAACCGGCAAACGGGCTAACCAGCGAACCAGTTAACTATTGAACCATTAAACTACTACAACACCGCGCTTGCCGAACGCAACGCGTGGCAGGAAATATTCACCGCGACAGGAAACCCGGCGATATGCGTGGGGACCGCGTTTATGTTCACTCCGATCACGGTGCCGCCTCCGCCAAGTCCCATTATCCCTATTTTGAGAGCGTTCGCCTTCTTCTTTATGTCCCATTCCAATTCCGCGATATGCGGTTTCTCACTGGGAACATTTATAGGCCTCAAAAGGGCTTTTTTCGCCTGTAAAGCGCTTTCATCCATGGTCCCGCCTAACCCTATACCCAACACATAAGGCGGGCAAGCATCAGGCCCGGCCTTTCGCACGGTATCGACACAAAAGTCAACTATCTCGTCCTTCGTACAAGTGGGATTTAACATCCCTATCCTGCCTTTATTTTCGCTGCCAAACCCCTTGGGCATGACCGATATCTTTAGTTTATCTCCCTTAACAATATCGATATGAAGAAAAGAAGGCGTGTTAGTGCCTGTATTTTTACGGTCAATAGGGTCAGCTACGACGGACTTACGGAAATAATTCTTATGATACGCTTTTTTCACGCCGTTATTCACGGCTTCCCGGAGGCTGAGTTTGCCCTCTAACGCGACCCGGTCGCCGATATCAATGAACACTGTGACAATACCGGTATCCTGGCATATCGCTAGTTTTTTCTCTTCAGCCAGCCTGGCATTCTCGATAAGGACGTTCAGCATCTTTTTAACGACACTGTTTTTTTCTTTCTTCAATAGCCTCCGAAAAGCGTCCTTTACGTCCTCGCGTAAGACGGTATTCGCTTCGACGCACAATCGCTCAACAATGGTCTCAACCTCGCGCACGTTTATGCCGCGCATCTTCATAAGATCACCTTTTTCACGCTGATCTTCTCATTAAGGAATATATTTGCTGTTTTGCGGAAACCCTCCACATTGTCCGAAACAAAACATTTTAAATATCCATTCCCGCGATCTAATGTATCCAATCTTTTTTTTAGCAGCATTTTTTCAAGTTCTTCCGCGACGGCCCGCGAGGAATCCACAAGTGTAGCCTTGCCGATAACCTTCTTTATGATAGTTTTTAATATCGGATAGTGAGTGCATCCCAATATTAGCGTATCAACGTTATTTTTCTTCAACGCTCTGAGATATTTCCGAGCGATCTGGCTTATAATAATGTCGCTATCAAACCTGCTTTCGACTATGGGCACGAAAAGCGGGCATTTCTCGGCAAAAAGTTTGCAAGTTTTATCAGCTTTCTTCAATTCACGGTCATACGCGCCGCTTTTTATGGTGGATTCCGTACCGATAACCCCGACCCTTTTGGTCTTTGTGTTCTTAATAGCGGCCTTAACTCCCGGCTCTATAACCCCTATTATAGGCATCGGATAACGTCTCTTCAGGTCCGGCAGGCTTAAACTCGAGGCGGTATTACACGCGACGACCACGGCTTTGACTTTATTCTTGACGAGAAACCCCATTATTTCATTTGCGAAGCGTATTATGGTTGACCGGGATTTATTGCCATACGGAACCCTCGCGGTATCACCGAAGTAAATGATATCTTCATTGGGAAGCTGTTTACGGACGCTTTTTACTACGGTAAGTCCACCTACACCCGAATCAAATATCCCTATTGGCCTGTTCCTAAGTGAGCTCATGGGCAATATTATAAGGGATTATAACACATAGGTAAAGTCCGAATGTCGCGTTTGTCAAGAATGTAGCGTTTTAAAGATTTTATCACGAATTCTGCGGAGAAAGTATAAAACGTTGTAAGTTATATATCGTCGGGTTCGTTAGTTCATCGGTCCGACTCAGAAACCCGGGACTTGAACAACACAACCTCGTCCTACGTCTATGAAAAGATTTGTCAACAGAAGGGGTTCCTCCCCCGTGTCCTTCGTCCTTCGGAACGAACCGGCCAACCGGCTAACTGGCAAACCGGTTAACCGGACACCCCTCTTTATCTTTCAAAAGATCCACTAGCAGCATCTCCATAGCCAGTTCAGGATCTACCTTCCCCTGTTTTATGTCGGTATCTGCCTTAAATAGAAGAGCTATCCACTTATCGACACGCCGGAGCGAATACCTGGAAGCTTGATCGACCAGCTTCTTCGCCCTCCACGGATGGTATCTAAGTTCACGACTTATATCATTCGGACCTTTACCTTCCATGGTCAACGCCTTTATTTGCTGGATCGTCCGTATGTGCCAGCTCAAATATCCGATTATCTCGTGCGGCTTTCGTTTCTGTCCATAGAGGTCTTCAAGTATATGGACCGCGCTTTTCGCCTGGCCGCTATCCAACGCGTTTACCAGATCGTAGATCTCCTCATTCGCGCTTTTTCCTATAAGCGCTTCAACATGACCGCGCTCTATCTTCTCTCCTCCTGAAAAAACGGCAAGTTTTTCAAGTTCAGTTTTCACCCCGATCGTATCCGTACCTTTTAATTCCAGGATAAGTTCCACGGCCTCGTTGGAGATAGGAATGTTGGCCTTTTTAAGAAACGAATAGATCCATTCCCTCAGCTTAAGCGGTTTGGGAACATCCGTCTTTATCTCCTCCATCACCTTGCTTATTTCTTTATATTGAGCGGAATCACGGAAAGAACCGTCAGATTCAAGGATGAGAACGTTTGTCGGAAGAGGTGTCTTTATGTAAGATAATACCGGCTGATAATATCCCTCCGGAAAATGGTGGAATTCCTTTACCAAAACCACTCTTTTGCCGGCGGAAAAAGGCAAAGTGCCCAGCGAATCCATTATTTCCTCGATTTCACCAGGTCCATGTGTGGAAAAATCCAACTCTGAATCGGCACGCGGGAGGAATCGTTCTTTTATCTTCCTTACCTCGGTTTCGCGGATAAAGGCGTCATCACCGATAATTAAAAAATTGTTGTTCATAAATGTCTGGAACTGGGATAAGAAGATGCGCCTAGCAAAAAGAGATATAACCGTTCTACCAGACCTCAACCGTACGCTCTACGATACGCGCGGCCAGATCCTTAACCGCATTTCTCACTGCCACAGACTCTGTCTTAACGTTCTGCCCGGTTATTTAATAATTCGCTTGTCCCATAAACCTGGATTCGCTCCAGAGTATCTCTTTTGTGCTGTTCTTGTAGAGCTTAATATCGACATATATCTCCAGGCGATATTCCTCGATACTGTCGTCGCTGCTATAGCTCAACGGGTATTGGCGGAAATCGATAAGAGCCCCATCGAGGGTAAGAGCGGCCTTGTCCTCGGAAACGACTTTGAGGTTCCTGTCAAAAATAAATTCATCGATCACTGCCCTGGTTATATCGGTTTCCATCCCGGGCCTATATGAATAATTCGACCGTCTGTCGGAAACTTCCCTCGACAGATCAAAGTTATTAGCGAAGTTTTTGATATGGATGGAATCGAACTCGGCCGGCAAAAGAGATTTGTAAGTATACCCGCAACCGCCCGAAAGAACAATGACCGACAATAACACAAACACTATTAATGTCCTCATTTACTCACAACCTTTTTTTCTAGCTCGTCTATTTTTGACTGGGCCTGGGCAGCTACGTCTGTCCCGGGGAATTTACCGACTACGTCTTTGTAATACATAACCGCGCTCGCGTATTTTTTTTGCCGCTCATAAAAATGAGCTATGTTTAAAATGCTGTCCGCCTTACGTTTTTTCAGCTCATCGAGCATTACCCCGGCCTCCTGGGCTATCTGAGGAACAGGGGTGTTCTTTTTTATCTGCTCAAATTCCTTTAACGCGTCTTCCGTGCTCTCCTGGGTATACTGGGCATCAAGCGACGCTTCATATTTAGTGTAAGCCAACTGATATTTCGCTTCCGCCACAAGTTCGCTTTCGGGGTAATCGTTCACTATCCGTTCATAAGCATCTATCGCCTCATTGTATTTGTTCATACGGCGATAACATTCGGCTGACTTATATAAGGCCTTATCCGCCAATACGCCAAAAGGGGAATTATCAACCACTTTAGTATATATCTCAACCGCCCTTTCCAAAGAAACTGATAGCTCCAGGTCCATTAGTTTAGACGATTCTTTCGTCTGAAAAATATTAGCGATATTATATTCCCTGGTGATAATTTCTTCCATCCTTTTGGTATAGGGATACTTATCTACGGTTTTTTGATAATTTTAGTAAGCAAAATAATATTTCGCGGCTTCTTCGTAAGATCTGCCGGCGTAATATTGAGCTTCGGGAGCCATATCGGAATCAGGATAGTACTCTGTAAGGCTTATAAATTCCTCCGCGGACCTATCAAACTGCCCTTCCTTAAAAAATCTCATGGCCCACTCATACTGTTCGTTGGGGGTATCTTTAACGGCGTATTTAGGGTTTACCCATTTATTGGTCTTAGGAGACCACAACCAGAAGGCCGACGAGGTGTTTTCGAAAAGAAACACGGAAAAAACCAATAGTATCAATGTAAGCGCGCATTTTCTCATATTAGTATAGGGTCTCGACCCTTTCATGGCCCACGCATATACCATCAACAAGATCATCATCGCGGGGATATTATGCCGACTGGGCTAATAGTTTTACCATTTTAGCCCATATAATCTGGTATTGTCAATGTCAATTCTAATACCGGGTATTACTCTGACAGCAATCTCCGGCGGTAGAATCGATAGTGAGAAATTCCGCGAAAGAGGGTCAAAATTCAGGAACAAATGAAATAGCACGCTTAACTTAAACAGAAAACCCAAGTTCGGCCGTGTCCGGCCGCTTTGAAATGCGTTATGACGGGCATTATCAGATACGGGAGATTAATCGTTATAAAGCTTCAAGCTGTCAACGTACTGGGACACCAATTCTTTATCTTTTTTGGATATCTCCAAAAACTGATTCCCAATTTCATAATTATCATCGCCTGTCGCCTTACGTATCCAAGCCACTTTTGAAATGGCTTTTATGGGTTTTTTGAACATGGGCATATCTAGTTCAAGGATAAGTCTACATGCCATGGAAATGAATTCATTGGCCCGGAAACGAACTCCACCTTGACTAAGATTGTTAGTAACAACACTAGCCCGCACATACCCCTCCGCTTCACCCAGCTTGCGGTATTTGATGGGTATATGAGTTGTTACTCTAGGAAATCTGCGCTTTTCGTCATGATCTCCCATAACCCTCCCCTTTTGGTTGGAATTATTTAATATTATTTCACATTACCAACTCGACGAAACTATTATATTATACTTCTTTTTAAATTGCACCAATTATAGTTAAAATATTAAATAGTCAATGAATTTCAAGTTGAGTATACCACACATATTTAAAAAGTAAAAATAATTATATTAACTTTCTTTTACACGTTAACATGCTTTCTGTTTATAAACTAATTTAACACATTTATCTATAATAAGTTATAGAAATAGTTTTATCAAAACACCGATTATTATTGGGGAATCTGACTTTTTATTGCCGGAGAGGTTGTAAATACTCGGAAACGCTTGATACTCTAGGTTGAAGAAAGATCCTGAATCGAAATTCAGACTATAATTTATTTTATTGTGCTGTCAATTATATGTCAAAATAACGCACACAAAACCACATGGTAAAGCCATGAAGAAACCCAACACGTAAAAAATCATTAAATATAATAATGATTTTTTACGCGCCAAAATTTATGACTTTACCATTTCAGTTGTTCGCGTTTTGCGCGCTTAAACCGACGTTCTTCGCCGTAGGGGTCTGCGTTTTTGCTTCGGAATTTTCTACGCCAAGATCTAACTCCTCGATATAATCCGACAGCAAATTACGATCAGCCTCTGACATCTCCAAGAATTGATTACCGATATCATAATCATTTCCGGACGATGTCTTCCGGATCCAGGCAACGCGGGAAATGG
>CAZOMD010000030.1:22147-23325 GCA_964580895.1 uncultured Planctomycetia bacterium
TATTTATTTCTAGAATATTTTGTAGCTTCCTGAAGTTTCCTATCGGTAATCTTCCCTAAAGCTATCTTTAATTTCTTATATCCCATCCACTTAGAACAATATTTATCGGCGACGTTAAAATTAATTTCTTTTTCTGATCGCCCCTTTAAGGTTATTTTTTTTATAAACTTTTACGGTTTTGTCCATAACCGGAAGTTCCATTTCCAGTATCAATCTGCACGCCATTGATACAAACTCGGCCGCCCGAAAACGTACACCCCCTTTACTGAGGTCTTTGCTGATGGACGCCGTACCATTCTTCAGCGCCCCATCCCGTATCTTCCGGTATTTCACGGCGATACGCGTGTCCAACCTGTGATGTTTCCTGTTCTCGTTATTGTTCTCCACTCCCTTACCTCCATATTTAATATTCATTCCCGCTCCCATCTCCTTCATCAATATTCTCATTTTCTTTTGACTTATTATACTCTTCTTCAAGAACAGTCGCACTATCCTTGAATTCCACTTTCATTTCTTCCATCTCCGTCTTATCATCAATAACAAAGTATTCGTTGTCTTTTTCGATGATCCGGGCCATCGGCTCAAATAACGATACCGGCATTAATTTATCCTCTCTCCATTCTTTCCCGACATAGGTATCCATCTTTACAGAATAACCGGTAAATCCGGCTCTGCTTTTTTGATGAGCTTCATAGCGCGACATGACCTCTTCGAGCCTTGACCCCTTTATCCGGGGCTCTTGACTCTCAACATTATTTTCTCCTACAGGCTCCATGGGGAATGTTCCAAAATCCTCATAAATGTTTTCACGAGGATCAAATACATTAAAGATATTTTTCAACTCATTTAAGACATCTTCGGCATCCATCTCCGGATTTTCCGAAAGTATAAGCGCCGCGACACCGGCAACGAACGCGGTCGAGAAAGAGGTTCCGGCCTGTCCCTCAGATCCTTCGATATTAACGACATCCCACGGGGCATACAGATCAAGCTCGCTGCCATAATTGCTCCACGCCGTCAATCTACCATAATTATCTACCGAACCCACGGTTATTATACCATCCTGCGCGGCAAGTGAGGCATCCAATATTTCAGTCCCTTCATTGCCGGCCGCCGAGATAAGTATGACCCCTTTATCCAACGCATATTCTATTCCCCCTGTCAACTCCCCACTCACC
>CAZOMD010000031.1:0-3772 GCA_964580895.1 uncultured Planctomycetia bacterium
TCGCCGAACCCGCGTTATTTTTGAGTTTAGCTGTTTTGGCGCGCGTGACCGGGAAATTGTATATATCAGGCATCTTCTCTACGTTGGCGGTCGATCCTTGGGCGGCGTTTGGACCCGTTCTTTTCCTGGTCGCTGGGGCGTTATTCATAATATTTTTGGCGGAAAATTCCCGCATACCAGTGGACGATCCCAATACGCACCTGGAACTTACTATGATCCATGAGGTCATGGCATTGGACCATGGCGGGATCGATCTCGCGTATATTCTTTACGGCGCGGCACTCAAGTTCTGGGTGCTGGGGGCGCTGCTTGTGGGGATGGTTTTTGGGACGCGGTCACGCGTGTGGATGCTTGATTCCGCGGTATTCATTATGGGGATGGTCTTTCTCGCCGTTATCGTGGGCGTTGTCGAGTCTACTCTCGCGAGATTACGCCTGGTGAAAGTGCCGCATATTTTAATGGTAGCTTTGGCATTATCGGTATTGGCGTTAACTTTTATGATGAGGTAATAAATGAACTCGTGG
This sequence comes from uncultured Planctomycetia bacterium, assembly GCA_964580895.1. GTDB lineage: Bacteria > Omnitrophota > Gorgyraeia > Tantalellales > Tantalellaceae > CAZOMD01. The sequence continues at coordinate 525 of CAZOMD010000031.1, forward strand.
GTTGATCTGGTAATTATTTCCATTGTTCTCATGAACCTGATGGTGGTCTCGTCCAGCCGGCTCACGACATGTATCAGGATCGTGGCGGTTCAGGGTATCTTTACCGGGCTTTTGCCGCTCATCGTTGGTTCAGCGCACTTTACGTCCGGGATGATAGTCTTTTCGGTTGTCAGTATCAGTTTGAAAGGTTTTGTGTTCCCGCGACTCTTATCCCGGGCCCAAAGAGAAGCGAATGTGAGAAAAGAGGTCGAACCGATCGGCGGATATCCCCTTTCGTTGCTGATGGGTGTGGCGATGTTTTTGATATCCTGTTGGATAAGTTCGCACCTACCGTACACGCGTCCGCTTTTTTCGGAGATGGCCGTACCGGTCTCGCTCGCGACCTTGTTCACCGGGATATTCATAATTGTCAGCCGGGTAAAAGCCTTAACTCAGGTCATAGGGTATCTTGTGCTGGAAAACGGCATTTATCTTTTCGGCGCGGCTTTACTGGTAGAGCAATCTTTATTGGTTGAGCTGGCGATACTGCTCGATATCTTTGTGGCTGTATTCGTTATGGGTATAGCCATATTTCACATTAGCCGGGAGTTTGATCATATCGACACTCAGAATTTATCTGAGCTCAAGGATTGGATGATTTCAAAATAGGGATCATGAAATGAACATTATAGCTCTTATCACAGTTCCTTTAGCCGCCGGGGTGGTTTCTTTTTTTGTGCGGAACAATTACCTGCGGCGGGGTCTCATAATTGCCGCTTCCGTTATCCATCTCACATTGACTTGTTTGGTCTGGATCAGCCGGCCGGAGGGTTTTTTCGGCGGGTGGTTCGCTTTTGATGACCTGGGCATTGTTTTTCTTGCCGTTACCAGTTTATTGTTTTTGGGCGCGTCGGTCTATGGGGTCGGATATCTATCTAACGGGAAACAGAATTTTAGCGATCGAACCGGAGGGTGGGAGCTATTTTCCCCGGAAGCCGTCTTCACGGGTTGCTTATTGCTCTTTCTCTCCACGATGACGATGGTCATAGCGAGCCAGCATTTGGGGGTCCTGTGGGTAGCCATTGAGGCAACGACATTGGCAAGCGCGCCGCTGATTTATTTCCATCGCACGAAACGGTCTTTGGAGGCGACCTGGAAATATCTTTTGATCTGTTCGGTCGGTATAGCGCTGGCCTTATTGGGGATATTTTTCTTAGCGACGGCCAACGTCAGGAACCCTGGAGACCTTGTGTTAAGAAAGATGGTCGAAAACGCCGCGCAGATGGATATCCCCTGGCTTAAGGCGGCGTTTTTGTTCCTATTTGTCGGGTATGGCACAAAAATGGGGCTCGCGCCTTTTCATACATGGTTACCCGACGCTCATAGCGAGGCGCCCGCCGCCATTTCGGCGCTGCTTTCCGGAGCGCTGCTTAACTGCGCTTTTTTGGGGATATTGCGTGGGTACCAGATATGCGCCGCGGCGGGGCTCGCGGCGTACTGCCGGGAGATATTTATCGTGTTCGGGTTATTATCCGTCCTGTTCGCGGCTGTTTTTATTTTAGGGCAGACGGATTACAAAAGGATGTTGGCGTATTCCAGTGTGGAGCATATGGGGATATTGACGCTTGGGGTAGGGCTGGGGGGAGGCGCTGTTTTCGGAGTAATGGTCAACCTGGTCAGCCACTCTCTGACTAAAGCGGGATTATTTTTTATCGCGGGCAACATCTTGTCCCATTACAGGACAAAACATATCTCGGAAGTGCAGGGGCTCATCACGGGAAGGACGCGTTGGACAGGAGTTCTTTGGATCTTGGGGTTTTTATTGATCACGGGGACCCCCCCGTCAGGGGTCTTCCTTGGTAAATTTATAATTTTAAAAGAAGCCCTGGGGCAAGGCCATTATTGGATCACGCTCGTATTTTTATCGGCTTTAGCAGTCGTGTTTATCGGCATGGCGAAGATATTTATTTCAATGACGCAAGGCGTTCCGGAGAAAAAAGTCGATGAGGAGCCCCGCGCTCAAAATATTTTTATGGAAAACGCGCCTTCAGCCATACTTTTCATTCTGGTTGTTGTTATTGGGATATATTTCCCGGGTTGGTTAACGCAGGCTCTAACCGGCGCGTCCCGGGAATTAGGAGGGTTATGATGACTGAGAATCCTTTCCGCTTGCGCGCCTGCCAGGCAATAACATTAAGAGATGTCCCGCTATTGCCCTTTGAGGAGTTCCGTGATCTCGCGATAAGAGAAGCGCACATGGGATCGAGGGTCGTTTCTTTTTGGGGGAAACCAGAGAAGAACGGCGGGGTCAGACTTTATCTAGTCCTCGCTAAGGACAGGGAGGGGAGCTTAGGGATCTTTTCTACTTTGGTTAAAGGTTCTTTCCCCTCGTTGACGGCCGAGTCGCCGCAGGTTCATTTGTTCGAGCGCGAGATATTTGAAGAGTGGGGCGTGCGCCCGGAGGGCCATCCTTGGCTCAAGCCGGTCCGCTCTCATGGCCTTTCCCGTCAAAACTCTCCAGAAGGGGGGCATAACTGCGCGCCTTCTGTGACGGATTTTTTAAAGATCAACGGGGAAGAGGTCCATGAAGTCGCGGTTGGACCCGTGCACGCGGGGATCATCGAACCGGGACATTTCAGGTTTCAGTGCCATGGAGAACATGTTTTTCATCTTGAGATAGCCCTTGGATATCAGTATCGCGGTATCGAGCGGGCGTTGGTCGGCGGGCCGAATAAACGGACGATCCACTATATGGAGACTTTGGCCGGGGACACCACGGCGGCCCACGCGTTGGCGTATTGCCAGGCCGTCGAGGGATTGTCGGCGAGCGAGATCCCCCTAAGGGGCTTGGCTCTTCGCGGTATTATGCTGGAATTGGAACGGCTTGCTAACCATACAGGGGACCTTGGGGCGCTAGCGAATGACATCGGGTATTTGCCGACCGCGTCATACTGCGGCCGCTTAAGAGGCGATTTTCTTAACATGACAGCGCTGATATGCGGCAATCGTTTCGGGAGGAACATGATAAGGCCCGGCGGGGTGATGTTTGACGTGGATGACGTCATGGTACCCGAATTAAAGAGACGCCTGGAGAAGGCTTTTTCAGACGTTAAGAACGCTGTCTCACTTTTGTGGGATTCTTCTTCTGTAGTGGACAGGTTTGAGGAAACCGGGCACCTGAAGCGTGAAACGGCGGTAGAACTGGGATTGGTCGGTCTTGCCGCGAGGGCTTGCGGGTTAGAAAGGGATGTGCGTTTTGATTTCCCGGC
>CAZOMD010000031.1:3782-7612 GCA_964580895.1 uncultured Planctomycetia bacterium
CCGACCGGAATTTTCAGGTTTTCTCAGATCCCCGTGTCAACGTATTCTTCCGGCGATGTTTTCGCGAGGGCTTTCGTGCGGTGGCTGGAGATACATAGATCGGTGGAATTCATAAAGAATCAGTTGAGCAATTTACCCGACGGCGCGGTAAGTGTTCCGTTATCCCCTATAAAAAGGCAAGGGCTGATCGTCTCTCTGATAGAAGCCTGGAGGGGGGAGATCTGTCATACCGCTTTGACGGATGAGGATGGGAATATCGCCCAGTATAAGATCGTCGACCCATCATTCCATAATTGGTTTGGATTGGCTCTGGCGCTCCGTGGCGAGGAAATATCCAATTTCCCGCTCTGTAACAAGAGTTTTAATTTATCATATTGCGGGCACGATCTATAAAACAGAAAATAAGGATAGAGATGTTCAAAACATTGTACGCGAGGTTAAAACAAGGGTATCGGACAGTTCCTTTTCCCGTTAAGAGCGGATCTTTACCGGAAAGGTTCCTGGGGAAAGCCTGTATTGTTTCCGAGGCTTGCCAGATTTCATGCGTGAAGTGCCAAACGGTTTGTCCTACCGGGGCGATCGCCGGCCATAAAAAAGATCTTACACTTGACTTAGGCAAATGTATTTTTTGCGGAGCCTGCCAAAGAAGCTGCGAGAATAAGGCGATCACTTTTACCCGCGAATATAGGTTGGCGGCGCCGCGGAGAGAGGACCTTATCGTCCGGGGGAATCCGGTCATGAGCGTCCGGATCGCGGCTAAAAAAATACGGAGTATTTTTGGCAGATCGATAAAGTTACGCCAGGTAAGCGCGGGGGGGTGTAACGCGTGCGAACTGGATATAAACGTTCTCAATACTGTTGTTTTTGATCTGGGACGGTTCGGGGTGCAATTTGTCGCTTCCCCGCGGCACGCGGACGGGGTCGTAGTGACGGGGCCTGTCACAAAAAATATGGTCCTGGCCTTGGAAAAAACATATAAAGCGATACCTTCTCCGAAACTTGTTATCGCTGTCGGTTCGTGCGCTATTTCAGGAGGACCTTACATCGGTCATACTGACGCCTGTAACGGGGTTGACTCGATCCTTCCCGTGGATCTTTATATCCCGGGGTGTCCTCCTCATCCCTTAACGATACTCGACGGTCTTTTGAGGGTTATTGGTAGATTGAAATAGGACGGCAGGCAGAATTTATCGGTTAACCATCTGCCCACACCGGGAGTGGCCGACGGCCACTCCCGGTGTGGGCAGATGGTTCCTTTCTGGGGGCTCGCGGCAATACCCGGCATTGAGGCTGGTCTCTCACCGGTTTTTGTTGCCTGAAGGCGAGTATAGGTTTAGAATAATAGAGGCGCTGTCGATCTCGAAAGTGGGGCAATTTGCCGGTTGGCAGTTTGCCGCCTGCCGGTGTGTAAACTCAGGGGCTTTCACAGGCGGAGGGGGGCTATATGGGGAAGATCAAAGTATTGATAGTGGATGATGACGAGATAACTTGTATTGCTCTTAGCAAAGAGATTGAGCGAGAAGGGTATGACGTCAGGTGCGCCGCCACCGGCAGGGAAGCTATTGAGTCGGCAAAACAGGAGAAACCACATATAGCGTATGTCGACCTCATTATGCCAGACATAAACGGCGTCGAGATCTGCCGTAAACTCAAGGGTATTTCGCCGGAGATGGAAGTAGTTCTCATTTCCGGTCATCCGGAACAGATCCGCAAACATCGTATCGATTTCGTGGAAGCCGGCGGCAGGGACGAAATACTTAGAAAACCGCTGAGGTGTGATGAGCTCGCCGAGCTTACGGATAGGATAGCTATCGGGATAACGGGACGGGGTTAAGAACTTATCGGAATTGGGTTATCAAACTGGGGTCAGGCCCGAGCTTGGGTCTGGCCCCATGTTTTGATTTGGGTTTTATTCGGGGAAAGGATATGTTGTATCCCCGGAGATGTCGCTAGATAGGGACAATGAACATGCCCGAGGGGCTTTTATATGGACATACAATCGCAGGATAACAGAATAAAGAAAAGCGTGAAATTCTCTTTTTGGGACGGAGTGTTCGCTAACGGCATGGCCGGCTTCACGCAGGAGCATTTCGCGCCTTTTCTTCTTATCTCGGGGGCGACGACAAGGCACATCGCGCTTCTTAACGCGCTGCCGAACCTCTTCTCGTCGCTGACACAATTGACGAGCGCCAATCTTGTCGAAAAGGTGAGATCCCGCCGGAAGATAATAACCATTTTTGTGTTTTTGCAGGCCATAATGCTTATTCCCATGGCCGTGGCGGCCGTTATGGGAGGAATAACCCCGTTCTTTTTCATAATGATCGTCACAGTGTTCACTCTTTTCGGCGCTATAACAACGCCTATATACGGCAGCCTGCTTTCGGATATGATCGACGATAGAAAAAGAGGAGTATATTTCGGATGGCGCAACAAGGTCCTCGGTATCGTGGCGCTTGCCGCGACTTTTATCGCCGGGGCGGTCTTGCATCTCCTTAAGAAGTGGAATAATATATTTTTCGGATTCGCGGCGGTCTTTATCGCGGCTTTTATTTTCAGGATGGTCTCGTGGCGGTTCTTGACGAAGATGTATGACCCGCCCGTGTCGTATAATAAAGCTGACGCTTTTACGCTGTTCAGTTTTCTCGCGCGCGTCAAAGAAAGCAATTTCGCGAAATTCGTGCTTTTTGTGTCCGCCATGAATTTTTCGGTGAACATAGCTTCGCCGTTTTTTTCAGTCTTCATGCTGAGGGACCTTCATTTCAGCTACTTATTATACACGGCTATTACCGTAACGGCGCCGCTTGTGGTTTATCTAACGGTCGGGCGCTGGGGGAGAGAAGCCGTCACGGCGCCTTTTATCGGGCTAGTGCCGTTTTTATGGCTGTTCAACCACCATCCGGCCTATCTATTTTTAGCGCAGGTATTCTCGGGGTTTGTCTGGGCGGGATTCAATATCGCGGCCTCCAATTTTATCTACGACGCGGTGAGCCCCCCTAAAAGGACGAGGTGCATCGCGTATTTCAACGTTCTTAACGGGTGCGCTCTTTTCGGCGGCGCGATCATGGGCGGGTTTTTTTTGCGCGCTCTGCCGGATCTTTTTGGGTATAATATCCTCACGCTTTTTTTTGTGTCGTCGTTTTTAAGAGCGTTCGTCGGTCTTTATCTGCCGAAAAAACTTAAAGAAGTGCGCGTGGTGGAAAAGATCGGGGCCAGCGAACTCTTTTTTCAGGTGCTTGGGATAAAACCGCTCATTGGGGTTAAGCGGAAGACGATCTGATCCCCGGCATAGAAGAGGCACGGGCCGGATCCGATCCAACTCGCGCGGAAAACAGCGATAAAAATTTTCCCTATCCACAGAGTCAGATGTATACTATCAATACGTGCAATGCCGGTTTTTACACAAGAAAACCCAAGGTAACAAAAAAGGCGAGGCAAAGGAATTCGCGTGCGGTTATTAAAGGTCATGCTCATATTGTCATTCGCGTGCTTTTTCCCGGCGGAGAGTTTATTCGCGCAGGAGGGGAGCTCCGCGGAAGATATCGGGATAGAGATCGTCAGCCTTTCCGGGACCGTCGAGGTCTGGTTCAGCGGAGAAGAAGGCTATATGCCGGCGGAGGAAGACATGTTCCTGACGCAGGGTGACAGCATAATGACGAAAGAAGATTCGTACGATGTTCTGGCGTTCGATGAGGACGGAGAGAACGTCGCGCGCCCGATGGGTGGCGGGCACCTGGAGTTCAGGGCAACCGACGATCGGATCGAGCTGTGCACTGTGAGCGGGCTTGAACCGTGGCCGAGGGTCTCGCGGAACCCGGCGCTTGACGATGGGT
>CAZOMD010000031.1:7622-23303 GCA_964580895.1 uncultured Planctomycetia bacterium
CTCGGTGGTGTGTGTTCTTAAAGACGGGGAGCTTGAACTTATTAACGGCGAAATATACGCGACCATAGGCAAACTGCCGAAGGGAAGTTCTTTCGAGATAAAGACACCGTCGGCCGTTGCCGGGGTAAGAGGTACGGACTGGGTTACGCGCGTGGAGGACGGTGATACCGATATAGAGGCGGTCGAGGGTGATCTTTTCGTAAAAGGTTTTGACGAGAACGGAGAGGCTCTGCCCGATGAAACGATAGTTTCCCCGGGATATGCGACAAAGGTAAGAAAGCAGAACCGGCCCGAATCGCCGGTAAGGTATCCCCCCGAAAGGATGAAGGCCTGGCAGGACATGAAGCTCCCGGTGCGGCAGAGCGCGGGGGAGACCATCCTGCGGAGAAAGGCAGAGCCAGGCAGGGCCTCTCGTTACGACAGGATGAGAGAGAACCGGATGACGCTGCGCGAAAGAGGGGTTATCCGTCATGATCGGCGCGCCGAGGGAGATATGACCGGTGGTTCGGCGCTTCGGAGGGAAAGAGACAGCGTCCGCGACGAGTCCCGCCGTTGGGAAGAAAGACGCGTACCGCATTCTGACGAAAGGCCGCGTACGCTGGGAAAAGGCCCGCTGGAACGGCAGGGGCATCCCGGGCCAGCTCCGGAAAGGTTCGGCGAGGATAGAGGCGGTCCGGACATAGGACGTAAAGATATGCCGCGCGGGGCAAATAACGATAAACAAGGGTATATCGCTGCGCCCTATAGAGGGGGAAAACCCGTCCCAGCGAAAATGATCCCGCGAAGAGAATCCGGCGCAGGTTCGGGATTCCATCCCGCTCCGAAAGGCGAGCCCCATGGAGGGGCTTCTAAGGGCGGTCCCGGTAAAATGCATATTCCCCAAAAGAAGACCCCGGCTATGCCAGCCGTGAAGCGAAATGACCCGCCGCGCGGGGGGCGGGTAGTTCCGAAGAGATAACGCGGATGTATAAAAAAATATTGACAAAGGAAAAATTTTTTTTAAAATATTTTTTAAGAACATTACCGTACGGGTTTTATACTACGCGGCCTAAAACCGCGCCCTGAAGGGCGCGGATAAGTGGTGGCCGCTTGAGTATTCCGCCCAGGGAAAAGCGGGCTTTAGCCCGGGTGGGGCTCCATCCGCCTTCACCTATTACCAACACCCGGTGTTGGTAATAGGTTTAATCGAAAGGACAAGAAGTGATAGAGGTCAAGTCTCTGAGCATGTATTACGGTAAAATGGCGGCGCTTGACGACGTTTCTTTTACCGCGGAAGAAGACAAGATACTGGGGCTGCTCGGTCCGAACGGCGCCGGGAAGACCACTTTGATGCGCGTACTCACGAGTTACTTTTATCCCGCCAAAGGGACAGCTGTCATAAACGGTTTCGATGTCGTCCGGGACGCCCTTTCGGTCAGGAAACTCACCGGGTATATGCCAGAATCGGTGCCGCTTTACGATGACATGCTTGTCGATGAATATCTTATCTTTATAGGAAAGGCGAGAGGGCTTTCGGGCGAAGAACTCGGGGCCAGACTTCAATGGGTCAAGGAGAACTGCGATATCTCCGGGATATGGAAGCATTCCATATCTGAGATATCAAAAGGCTACCGGCAGCGCGTGGGGCTGGCCCAGGCGCTTATACATGATCCTAAAGTGCTTATACTCGACGAGCCCATGACCGGGCTTGACCCCCTGCAGATAATCTCGATAAGAAGGCTCATACGCGATTTGGCTAAGGGCCGGACGATCATTTTTTCGACTCATATACTTCAGGAGGTGGAAGTCCTGGCTGACAGGGTTGTTATGCTTAACGAAGGACGTGTTATCGCCGACGGGACGAAGAGGGAGATAACCGAGAAGGCCACGAAAGGCGAAAGGGTCGTGCTTGTCGTGGAAGGCGACGAAAAGGAGATAAGATCGGTCCTTGTGGGGGAAGACGTCGTCGATGAACTCCGTTTCGGCGGGTCCGAAGGCGGCCGGTATGTGAAATTTCTGATAAGCGCCGAGGCCGGGAAGCCTCTTGTGGCGCGGATAAACGAACTTATAGAGGAAAAGGGCTGGAGTATCCGCGAGCTTAAAAGGGAACAGGCCAGTCTCGAAGAGGCTTTCATTTGGCTTTTAAGCAGGGATATCAAGAAAAAATCCGGCCAGGGAAAAGGAACGAGATGAAGAACATAATGACGGTGTTTTCACGCGAGATCAAAGCGTATTTTAATTCCGCGATAGCATATATATTCATAATAGTTTTTCTTCTCATATCCGTCGGGCTCTACATGACGCAATTCTTCCTGATATCGATGGCCGACATGAGAGGGTTCTTTTTTATTCTGCCGCTCATATTGTGCGTCTTTCTCCCCGCGGTAAGCATGCGTCTTTGGGCGGAAGACCGGAAGGGGAACACACTCGAGCTTCTCTTGACTTTCCCGATAAAGACATATGAGCTTGTCCTGGGGAAATATCTCGCCGGTCTTGTTTTTTATTTATCGGCTCTTTTTTCAACCGCCGTCGTACCGGTGATGATAATAGTCCTCGGCGCGCCGGATGTCGGGGCCATAGTGTGCCAGTACCTCGGGGCGTTCCTCCTGGGAAGCTTTTTCATCGCGCTCGGGATATTCGTTTCAGGTTTCTGCCGCGATCAGATCGTGTCGTTCATCGTGGCGATGATGGCCTGTTTCGGTTTTTATCTTATCGGGAACGATTTTGTTGCGAGTTCGATCGACGGGTGGGTGAACGGACTGGGGGCGATCCTAAAGTCCGCGCTCGGGGTGACCCAGCATTTTCTATCTTTCCAGAAGGGCGTGATCGACAATAGGGACATAATTTATTTTCTGGCCTCGACGTCGGTCTTCCTGGTGCTTAACGGCCTCTGGCTCGATTCCCGCATGAAGCCCAGGTCCAGAACGGTGTTCGGGACCACGTGCCTCATCTCCGTAGGCAGCATAATGCTCCTGAATGTTATCTTCAGCGATATGCCGATCGGGCGTTTCGATCTTACTGAAGGAAAGGTCTATACGATCTCAGGGGCGACCGCCGGTATTCTGCGCGATCTTAAAGCGCCGGTCACCGCGAAATTATTCATATCCCCGCCGGATAAGATGCCGGGCGGGCTTAAAACGCTGGAACGCGACATCCGCGATAAGCTCGACGAATTCAAGGTTTCCGCCAAAGGCAAATTCGATTATAAGGTCTTTCATCTTGAAGCGGCCAATGTTACGGTGGAAGGCGGAGCGGGAAGCGCCGAAAAGTCGGCCGGGATGAAAGGCGTAGTGCCTTTCCAGGTAAGAAGCATAGAAGCGGATGAACTCGGCGTTAAACTGATATATTCCTCTATATCTATGGCGTATAAGGAAAAGGCGGAGGAGATAATCCCGAGGATAATGCCCGAGAACATAAACGAACTCGAGTATACCCTGGCTTCGACCATTTTCAAGATGACGATGGATAAAGCGGCCAAAGTGGCTCTCCTCGCGCCTTATACCGAACGCGCGGTAGATCCGCAGATGATGGAACTATTGAAAAATCTGGGCGGCGGGGCAAACCTTTCGGAGTACCGGGATGATGATTACGAGATGCTGACGAAACTCCTGGCATATGAAGGCTATGATGTGTCGAGGATCCGGCTTACCGAGGAAGAGCCGTTGCCGGAGGATGCCGGCACTTTGATAGTGCTTGACGAGGAAAACCTGAACGACCGGCAGCTTTTCGAGATAAACAGGTTTCTTGTTAACGGCGGATCTGTATTTTTGGGTATCCAGAGCTATGAGTTCAGATACAGCTCCGCGGGTATGAACGGTCTTACCGTCAATGCCGTCGATAAACAGCCTGGGATAAACCCCCTGCTAGAAAAATGGGGGCTCGGGGTGAACCAGGATTTTCTTATGGATACGCAGGCGGATGTCATATCCATGGCCGGCGACAGCAAGCTTTTTGGGATATTCCAGGTATCGACCCCGGTCAAGCTCCCGATGCAGATAAAGATTATATCGGACCAGATGAATAGAAATGTCTCCATAACGAGCCGTCTGGCGTCGATCTTTTATCTTTGGGGCAGCGCGCTTACCCTTGATACCGCCAAGATAGAAGCGGCCTCTCTTAATAAAGAGATACTTTTCTCTTCGAGTGATAATAGCTGGGAGGCAAAATTCCATCAGGGTAACATTACTAACCAGGATCTTGAGATAGCCCCGCGGGAACAAAGAAAAAGTTTTCCGCTGGCCGTGTTCCTAAGCGGTGAGTTTCCCGACGCTTACGCGGGAAAACCTGTCCCGGAATGGCCCAAAAAAGAAGAAGCGGGCGGAGAAAGTTATGAGCGCCCCGTCCAAAAATCGGAAATATCGCCGAAACCGGGCAAACTTATCCTGGTCGGTTGCGCTAAAATGTTCGACAATAACCTTATAGGCGAAAAAGGGCATATGACCTTTTTTGTCAATTCGATAGACGCGATAACACTGGGGGAACAGCTTATTAAAATAAGGAGCAAGCAGCCTATAGACAGGTCTTTGGAGCGCCTGTCGTCTTCCGCCAGGGCATGGTGGAGGGTCTTTACCACATTCCTGATCCCGGTATTTTTAGGCATAACGGGAAGCGTTCATATCTTGTTGCGTAAACGTTCCAAATGGGTCTATCTTAAAAAATCTTAACGGCAGGAAAAACCGTATGAAAAATAAGCACATTATCATTTCAGGGGGCATATTACTTGTTCTCATAGCCGCGTTGTATATTAAAAAGACTTTTGTTTCGCCCGATATCGAAACCGAGGAATATCACGCCCTCGACATTAAGTTGGACATACCGGCGGTACAGGAGATAGTAGTGGCCAAGTCCGGCGAGGAAAAACTCAGGCTTGTAAAGAGCGAGGGATTTTGGAGGATACCTTCCAAATGGAACGCTAAAACCGATAAAGGCAAGGCCGAAGGTTTTCTGGAACAGATCTCGGTTCTTAGCGGGGAACTTCGGTCGGATTCCCCGGAGGTGCTCGCGGATTACGGCATAGGGGACGATAAGGCGTTTTCCGTGGTTTTTAAGGGCAAGGAGGGAGTCGAGCTTGGGCATTTTTTTATTGGGACGGTAAAACCGGGATATGACAGTTCTTTCTTACGGGAGAATTTATCCAACAAAGTTTACGTAGTCAACAAAGATATTTACGGGCTATTGGAAATTTACGGGAAGCCAGAGGAAGCCGCTATCACGGTTGATAACTGGCTTGATCGCGCGGTCTTCAATGTCGACCCGGAGAAAGTTGACACCTTCGAGATAAAACGTGTTTCCGGCAACAGGGAAGATGTGACCGTTAATATACGAAAAGTGCCGGACGAGGAAAAAGGGCTTATGAAATGGGTGTCGGGCGGGGAAGAGCCGATTTTCGATATCGATGCCCAGAAGATCAAAGATTATTTGACGGGTCTGAATAACAGCAGATGTTCCGATATCCTGGATCCCGCGGGCGATATCTATGGTTTTGAGGCCCCGTTCCTAACGATAACTATAGGCGAAGGGGAAGCTAAAGCGGTCTACCGGGTGGGTAATGTCGCAGACGAAAAGAGAAAAAATAGGTACATGAAGGACGCGGGAGGGAATGTTTTTAGCGTTGAAGGGTATTACGTCGATCCGCTCAATATCGATATAAGCCGGTTTTTTATTAATAACCCGTTGCGTATAAACATGGATAAGATGAATACTATACAGCTCAAGACAGCCGCCGGGATTATTACCCTTAATAAGAGCGATATCGCGAATAATAACGCGTATATCGATAAATTGAAAGGTCTTACCGTAAAGAACATGTTCTATGGGGATAGGCCGGATGAGGCCGCGTCGAGCCCCGACAACGAAGTTGAGATAACATATGAAGGCGATGAAAAAACATCTCTTAAGGTCCGAAAAGTAGGCGAAGAATATGTCGCTGAACTTAGTTTAAAACCGGGCAAACTATTTATATTGGAAACGACTTCTTTTAAAAATATCTTTGAAACCCTCGATAGCTTACGAACTACGCCTGTAACAGAGTCGTGACAGAATACATATTAGGCGTGGCGCCGCCGTCCTCGCCGGGAAAATATCTTTCCAGTTAATAAGCGCATATAGCTCTTCCCATGCGCTGAGTGTTATTATAATATAAATAATATTACGCTTACTTGACAAGTGTCACCACTAGGTGGCATACTTCTTCTTGACGTGTTGCCGTTCCCGCGAAAGGGGATAAACCTTTCGGAATGTTCCAGATCTTTGACCGGGATTATTCTCAAACGTCGCTCGTGCGTATTCCGGATGATGGAGGATATGGGTTTGTCCCGTCAGGGGATAAAATATTGTAGTTTTGGAGCGGCGCGTTATAACAAAAAAAAGCCATTAGATCGATCGGCGGAAATAAGCCATAAGAGGCAGGATCGCTAAGGTTTATTTATACTCAAACCGGCAAAAGATATAAGGAGATTGAAAGGAATAAACATTTTAGCGGTGTTATTGCCCGTAAACTGTTCTATCTTTGACCGAAAGGGATAAATACCAATGATGGGACTAACTGTCGTGCAGGGTGTTTTACTCCTATTGGCGGGGCTCCTCTTATACATTTATCCGAAGGAAGACGCGCTTGTTAATGGGGCAAGGACTTTTAATGTCCTTGGTATCGCCAAGATCCTTATTGGCACAAGCGTGTTCTTTGGATCATGTTTTTGGAAGACCTGTCCCGCGAACCCTAACGGAGTAGTCATAAGCGACGCGCTGGCCATGTGCGCTTTTTTGCTTATTTTGTATTTTGCCGCTAAAACATATGCCGAAATAAAAGGTACGCGGCCCGTCTTTAAATGGATCGGGTTTTTCGCCGTTATTACGGTATGGCTAGTTCTTACGCGAGTTTTGCATAATAAACTTGGCGGGCTGACAGCCTCTTCAAGATATTTAATCTTTGCCCCGGCCTCCAGTTTGACGGCGGTCGTTTTTTTTATCTCATCGACCAGGTTCGATAGGGTCAAGTTCCCGACGCAGCACAAAGGGCTTAGGCGGTTAGGCGTGGTTTTTTGCGCGTATACGTTCATGCCGTGGGTGTTCCCGGGTTCTTCCAATCCATTTAGTCTTATAAGCTTTTATCCGGAAAGTTTGGCGGTACAGCCGATTTCAGCCGTGGTGTATATCGGATTTTCCGTGTATGGGTTTGTGGGGGTTCTGGGTCTTTTTAGAAGATTTTACGAAGAAAAATACGATAAGCTTTTCGCGACCCTTCAGCAGTTCCATAAAATGGAGGGGAGATTGAGGTCTATCACAACGGAGTTTTTGGGGCCGGCCGCCAATATCGCCATGAGCGACCTTGAGTTCGAAGACACTTTACGCCTTTTGCATCTCGAGAAAACTAACATGGAGGCTGTCGTAAACAGCATTAAAGAAAGCGTAATGCTGATATCACGGGATTTTAAGATCCTATGGGCGAACAAAGTGGCGCGGGAGCTCGCCCATGCTCTTTTTGAAGGCGACATAATAAAGAAACATTGTTATGAAGTTACGCATAGGCTGGACGAACCCTGTAGGCCGCCAAGCGACCCTTGCCCTATCTCCGAATCGGTAGTGACCGGGAAACCCGCGACAGTTATACACACTCATCTCGATCCGAACGGGAGAGAGTTCATAGTGGAGGTAAGTGTTTATCCCGTAAAAGATGAGATGGGGAGAGTTACTAGTTTTGTGCATGTAGCGCGAAATATAACCGACAAGCTGGAGATGGAAAGGGACGTGAAAATCAAGATGGCTGAACTTGAACGGTTCTCAAAAGTAGCCGTAGGCCGGGAATTCAAGATGAAGGAGCTCAAGGAGAGGATAAAGGAGCTGGAAAAGAAACTTGAGGAAAAAGGGCTTTCCGTTGATTAGAGTATTGAGGGTAGCGTTTAGAAACTAGAGGTAAGAAACTAAGAGGCAAAGAATCAGAGTCGAAAAAAAGAAGCAAGAAACAAGAGGCAAGAAGCAAAGAGTCGTAGGATATGGAATGAAGGATGTAGTTTGAGATTTGTAGTTTGTGGTTTGTTGTTTGGTCAAAATGCCATGCCAGCGGTGTTTCCGTGTAGAAAAAGTGAGGGTACAGATATGGCAAAGATGATATTATTCGCTATAGCTATTTTTGCCGCTATCATGGCGCCGTGTGCGTTTGCCGAACAAACCTTGACCGCGAGTAAGATCGCGGCCGCGCCCATTATTGACGGCAAAGCCGACGAGCCTTTGTGGCAAGAAGCTCTTCCGGTCATTACGCATGATAATGTCGCCGATATTGATGTGGAACTGAGGGCGGTCTATTCGGAGGATATGATATTTTTTTTGGTAAAGTTCCCGGACGGCGATGAATCCAGGACGCATAAAAGCTGGGTGTGGAACCCGAGTCAGGATATTTATGAAGTAGGGAAAGATAGAGAAGATGTCTTTATCTTTAAGTGGAATACGGCAAGTGATACGATAGTAGATATGCGTCTCGATTCCGAAGATATTTATGCCGCGGACGAATGGTTCTGGAAAGCGTGGAGAAGCGACCCGGCGGGTTTCAGCGACGATAAATTTCAAATTATTTCTAGCTCAAAAAGGGAAGAGGCGACGGAGCTGACCACCCGAAGCGACAAGACGATGTATCTACAGCGCCTGCCGGATAAAGGCAGGACCGTGTTCGAAACGGTGATGCCCGAGGATTTCACGGAAAACGTTATTCCTAGATTCCGGCACGTCGCTCCGACGGAAAGCTGCGCGGATATCCCGGCGAAAGGAGCCTGGCAGGAAGGCGCATGGACGATAGAGTTCGCGCGAAAACTCAAGACGGGGAATGATGATGACGTGCAATTCTCTCCCGGCGCGAGATACCAATTTGGTATTTCCCGCTATGAAATAGCCGGGAGGAAGCCTGAACAAGATCTAACCCAGCCGCTTTACGGATGCGGGGATGTCTCCGAAGACTTATACCTGGTCTTCGCTGAAAAATAAGGGAGGTACCTTATGCCCGATACCCGATGGGCAAGAAGGGCTTTAAGGATATTTTTAAGAGTCCGTACGGCCATTTTGATCTTTTCTTTTTGTATCTTACTCGGCGGGGCGCAGGCCGGAGGAGAGGAGCCCGGCGAGATCTTAAGGGTTTTTGTCGTGCCTGAAAGGGAGATCTCCGAGCAAAGGGTGCTATATTCCAATCTGATCATGTACCTGGATGAACGTTTGCCGCAGCATGTTACAGTTACGATATTATCAAGTTATGAAGATATTGCCCCGATGCTGAAAGATAACAGTCTCGAAGCCGCTTTTTTGGGAAGCATGCTTTTCGCGGAGATGCATAATAAGTATGGGATCAGGCCTTTAGCCCGTCCTTTAGGAAAAGATGGGAATTCCACCTATTCAGGGTATATTTTTACGCGGGCTGATAGCGGGATAAGGAACGCGGCTGACATGAAGGGTAAAAAATTAGCGCTTGTCAGCCGGAACACTACCGCGGGGTATGTTTTTCCTGTTTTATATTTGAGAAAAAACGGGGTTACAAACATGGAGAGCCATTTTTCAAAAATATTTTTTACCGGGACGCATGATATAGCCGCGTGGATGGTCTATACCGGCGAGGCGGATGTCGGCGCGTGCAAAAACCATGTTTTCAACGAACTGGCCTCGGAATTTTCGGATTTTAAGAAAAGGGTAGTTGTCCTGGAGAAATCTGTTGAAGTCCCGTCAAACACGCTTTGTGTAGCCAAACATGTTAAGCCCGAGACGGCGGAAGCGTTTAAAAAAGCCCTGCTCGAGATGGGCCAGGACAAGAAAGGACGGGAGGTTCTTGATAAATTTGGAGCCACAAAATTTATCGAGACCACGGACGAAGACTTTAAGGGCCTATATGATATGATGAAAGAAGCGGGTATAGATCCGGGCGCGGATTAATGGCCTTGCCCGGAGAGGAGAACTATGGATTTTTCTTTTCGTTTTATTCGTAATGCCGTTATCGCTGTAATATTCATCGCGGTTTCGGGCGCGAGTCTCCTGTCGATCGCGGTTATATATAAAAACACTTCGGTCATTCAAGACGTACTTTACTTCAACCAGGACAGGATCGGGAGTTGGGTCGAGATGGCCACGGACATGGGCAGGGTAAAACAATTATTCCTTGAATATGTCGAAGGGACCAGCGAAACTTTTTCTCCGGTCGATCTGACCCTTATGAGGATCAAAAATCGGATCCAGGATATTAAAGAACAAGGCCTGAGTGTCCACGAGGCGGACCATATCAGAGAGATCGAAAAAAAGATCAGGACTTTTCGTCAGGCCGCGTATGCTTACAGGAGTGAAGTAGCCGAAGGGTATCGGGACGGCGCGTCCGCCTGGCAGGTCAAGAGGATATCCATTATTGAAGCCGAGCAGATGCAGCATACGATGATGGTGGCGTACAGCGAGGTCAGCAAGGAGATCAGGGATAGTTTTGATAAGATCATCAAAAGAGGACGGGTTTTCTCGTTAACGGTAGCGGTCTTTCTTGTCATATCGCTCGCGAGTGTAGTAGTTATGATTATTATCCTCAGCTTAGAGCTTAGCAGACGTTTAAACCTAATGGTCCAGGCTACGGAAAGGGTATCAAGAGGGGACCTATTGGCCGAGGTCAATATCGACAAGGAAGGGGATTTCGCCCTTCTAGGTCAGGCCTTCAACAGGATGATAGAGGATCTGCGCAAGGCGCGCTCCGCGATGGTAGACAAAAGATATGTGAATTCCATCGTTGAGAATATGGCGGACGCCCTTATCGTAGTGAACCTTGAGGGAAATGTAACAATGGCCAATCAGGCTACTCTGGATCTTCTTGAGTATAGTCTAGAGGAAGTGAGAGGCCAGAGCATCGATAAATTCCTGGTAGAGGAAGAAGCCGAGATCCTGAACGAGATAGAAGCCGGGGCCATGCTGGTAGGCAGGGATTTTAAGATGGTGAGCGTAAACGAATATCTTTGTAAAATGATGGGGGCGTCCAAAGACGGCGTCAAGGGACAGTATTGTTATAAATTCACGCATCAGCGTGATACCATTTGCGAACCGCCGCACGACATCTGTCCGATAAAAGATATTTTCCTTGACGGATCTCCCCGGGTGGAAACGCATACGCATTTCGACAAAGCGCATAATCCCGTGCTTGTTAATGTGGTAGCCGCCCCCATATTAGATAGTGACGGGGAATTGTTATATTATCTGCACTTAGCTCTTAAGGTGAGGGAAGGAATGACCCCCGAAGAAGCGCACAAGGGTGACATAGAAACGACCGAGAAGATCATAGAAAAATTAAAGACATACGTTGCCCGTCTGGAAAAAAGTCATATATTCAAGGGTAAGGGGCTTAAAAGGGTCTTGGAAATGGGGCATGTCAAGGACGCGGAGCTACGGTTCTTGACCAAGTCCGGCGCGAAAGTGCCGGTGAGTTTTTCCGGAGCGGTTCTTACCAGGGGATGGGATGAAGTGCAGGGCCGGGACGACAAAATGCCGGTAGGGGTAATAGGCGTAGCGCGCGATATGCGGCAGGTCAATACGCTCATAGCCCAGCTTAAAGATGCGAAGACCAATATAACCGAATGGTCGAAGACCCTTGAACGGAAGGTCCTGGAAAGGACCCAGGACATGGCCGAGGCGCAGGAAGCCACCCTTAACATTATGGAGGATCTTGAAGCCGAGAGAGGAAAGCTCGAGAAGATAAATGAGGCGCTTGTAACGGCGAAAAAAGAAATAGAAGATTTCTCGAAAGTTCTTGAAGGAAAAGTGGAAGAAAGGACCAAGGACCTCGCTGTGCTTTATGAGGTATCGAACGCCATTTCTTATACGATGGACTTTCAGCAGCTTTTTGGTCTTATATTGGGGGCCTTGAAAAAAGTCCTGAAGTATGATATCGGGGCCGCTATATTTTTTGACGAAAGAGCGGCAAGCGTGGTCATAAGGTCGGCTTTCACCGAAAGCGGCAAGTTCGTCGATTCGGTGAAGAACAGTATCATAGAAACATGCGCGGCCTTGACGGGGGAGAATATACGAAGGAAACGCGTCAATACTTTTATCCTGCCGTTTGAGGGGGACGAGGTGACCGGCTCACAGGAAGAAGTGGATATGATGAGGTCTTTTTACAGCGCACCGCTTATGGTCCGCGGTGAGATCAAGGGAGAATTGGGTATTTGGAGCGGGGCTGAAAACGCGTTCAGCAAAGACTCCCAAAAACTTGTTTCAACCATGGCTAATCAGGCGGCGACGGCCATCGAACGTCTTAAGACGGTGATATCGGCTGAAAAGACAAAGATGGAATCGATGGTCCAGAGTATGGACGAAGGCGTGATAATGCTTGATGAGAGGAATGAGGTCTCCATCCTTAACCCGAAAGCGCGGGAATTTTTGGACCTCGGTCCCGAAGGCGCTGTTTCTCATAAGGAACTGGGAGAGAAATTGAGTTATATCGACCTGGATCAGGCAATCAGGGAATGCAGGGTGGAAAAAAAGACGATCGTCAGGGATGTAGTGGTTTTTAGGGAAAAAGAGAGGATATTGAGTTGTTACGTCTCTCCCGTGCGTGATTTTGACGGAAAAACAATCGGTATCGTAACGGTACTGCGCGATATTACGAAAGAGAGAGAAGCTGATAAGGCCAAGTCCGAGTTCATAACGACGGTTTCACATGAGCTCAGGACGCCGCTAACATCCATAAGGGAAGGTGTAAGCCAGGTGCTGGAAGGTATACTCGGGGATACTACAGCCGACCAGCGGGAATTTTTGGCGATATGTCTCGAAGATATCGACCGGCTTCAGCGGATAATAAACGGGCTGTTGGATATCTCTAAGATAGAAGCCGGGAAGATGACCTTGAAGAGGGATCTTGTGGATATGCGCGAAGTCGTTCGGGAGATAATTTCCGTTTTTACCATGCCCGTAAAGAACAAGGGTCTTACGTTAAAGACGGAGATCCAGGATAAGGAGATGAAAGTCTTTGTCGACAGGGATAAGATCTTGCAGGTATTTACCAATCTTATGGGGAACTCCATGAAATTTACCGAGGCCGGTTCTATTGAGATAGGAGTGGAGGATAAGGACGAATTTATAGAATGTTACGTTAAGGATACCGGGTGCGGGATATCAAAAGATGATCAAAAAAAGGTATTCAGCAAGTTTGAGCAATTCGGCCGTATGCCCGGGGCCGGAGAAAAAGGGACGGGGCTGGGCCTCTCTATCGCGAAGGGTATCGTCGAGATGCATAACGGCAAAATATGGGTGGAATCGGAACCGGAGAAAGGCACGAAATTTACGTTCCATATCCTAAAACACGGGTTGGAGTCCGTGCTGATAAACAGCGTAGAAAACAAACTCGCCGAAGCGAAAAAGGAACATGCGGGTTTTCTTCTCCTTGATCTTAAAATAACCAACTATAAGGAGCTTGTGGAAAGATTGTCTAAAGAGAAAGCGGAAGAGATATATTATAAGATATTCGAAGCGGTGGAGAACGCCGTTAGGAGTAATGATATAACCACGATCAGCGGGTTTGACGAGATAGTGGTCCTGGCCAATGGCACAAAAGATAAAGCGGAACACCTAGTCAAGAGGGTCTTAGGCATAGCTAAAGCGGTGGTGTTTGACTTTGAGGAGGATAGAGAGGCCGAATTTTCTTACGGCTGTACTTCGTTCCCGGAAGATTCAATCAAGGCGGGAGAGCTTTTAGCAAAGGCCAGGAAAGGGATGGTCGCCGAGAGGGAGCTTCGGCATAGTAAGGTGATAATGATCGCCGATGACGATGAGATCATGGTGGAGTCTCTTAAGGAAATGCTCACTAACGAAGGATACAAACGGTTCATCACCGCGAACGACGGGGAGGAAACTGTGACGAAAGCGTTGTCGACGCTTCCCGACCTGATGATAATCGATATACAGATGCCGAAGATGAGCGGGTATGAGGTCATAGGCCGCATAAAGGAAGACGCCAGGACAAAAGCCATCCCGATCATAATAACTTCGGCTTACGCTGTGGAAAAGGATGAATTGCGGGAATATACCAACAAAGAAAAGACTATCCCGACCATAGCTAAACCGTTCAATGCCAAAGTACTGGAAAAATGGATAAAATATTTTTTGTGACGGTAGTACAACAAGCGGTATAGACAGAAGTGAGAACGGAAAGATAGAGTGGGATTGAAGACAGGGAGAACGGAGGAAGAGATGAAAAAGGTTCTTGTGATCGATGACGATCCGCATTGCGTAAAAGTCCTGACCAGCCGCCTCGAGTCGGGTAAATATGAGGTTTTGGTCGCGTTTGACGGCGAAGAGGGGCTAGAGAAATTCAAATCTGAAAGCCCCGATATGGTCATTGTCGATATCCTTATGCCTAAGATGGACGGTTATACTTTTGTGCGGAAACTGAAGAAAGTATCGCCCGCCACGCCGGTGATAATACTCACGGGCCAGGCCGGGATGACGGATCTTTTTGAGGTGGAAGGCGTTACCGATTATGTCACAAAACCGTTTAAAGCTGAGGACCTGATGAAAAGGGTGAAGGCCCATTTAAAGGAGTAATCCCGGGGCCGCTTAAAAGAGGTGATGAATGAAGAAAATATTAGTGGTTGATGATCAGCCGGGCTGTGTGAAAATGCTGACCGGCAGGCTTGAGGCTAATAACTATAAAGTTGTGTGCGCTTTTAACGGGGAAGAAGCGTTGGTCAAGGTAAAAGAGGAGATCCCGGACCTCATCATCACAGATGTTCTTATGCCGAGGATGGATGGATATACGTTGGTGCGGGAACTGAAAAAGACAGGTTCAAATGTGCCGATAATCATCGTGACATCGCGGACCGAGATGTCGGAACTTTTCGAGCTGGAAGGGGTTTGCGACTACCTTATAAAACCTTTCGACGCGAAGGAGCTGATGGAGAAGGTCAATGGGTATCTTAAATAAATTGGTCCTGTACGTGATAACGGAGTGGGGGTGTAGCCGCATGGGACCCAAACTTATATCTTAAGGAGACGAAATGAAGAAAAAAATATTAGTAGTCGACGATGAACTGCAGGGCGTGGAAAAGCTGACTACAAGGCTTGAGGCGCACGGGTATAAAGTAGTCGCCGCGTTTGACGGGAAAGAGGCCTTGGAAAAGGTCGCGAAAGAAAAACCCGATCTTATAATACTGGATATCCTTATGCCTAAAATGGACGGCTATACGTTCGTGAAAGAGATGAAGAAACTGCGGGAAAAACCCCCCGTGATAGTCGTTTCCGCCAGGAGCGAGATGGCGGACCTGTTCGAACTGGAAGGGGTAACGAATTATTTGGTTAAACCTTTTGATTCCGAGGAGTTGATAAAAAAAATAGAAGAAAACCTGAAATAGCCTGCCGGCAGGTTAGCCGGTTGCCAGTTAGCCGGTTAGCCAGTTGCCGATTGGCAGTTTACCGGTTGGGTGTAAAGAGTCAGAGCCGGAGAGAGAAGCAAGAAGATAGAAATTAGAGGCAAGAGGCGAGAAATTCCGAAGGACGTTCTTGGCCCACGTCCATGCGCCTTGCGCTGCTAGGTTTTTCACTGTGGAACCGGAGAACAAAAAATATCCAACTGAGCTTAGTGAGAAAAACTAAGAGGGGATTCGGCCCCGTGACAGTTTGCGGAGCGGACTACCATGGGGGCTCATTAAGCAGGAAGAAAGGATCCTCCTTCGCCGAATGATTTACATATTATTTGGCTTCGGAGGATTA